>DNHN01000088.1 GCA_003485825.1 Bacteroidota bacterium
AGAATTTTAATCATCTTCTACTCCTGCCACTATTTCTCAATCTCGCCTTGTCTAGTTTTTTCTTCTGTCTCTTTGCTTGGTCAAGATGGACCATATTGGCACGAGACTGAAATGTTATTCCATCTAAGTGATCATACTCATGTAGTATTGCTCGAGCTGGGATACCTTCATATGATTCTGTAATTATCTTTCCATCAGCATTTGCATATCTTACTCGTACTGTAGCTGGTCTCTTTACCTTTATAAAAAGACCTGGAAAGGATAGGCAGCCTTCCTCAATAAGATGATATTCATCTGATGCGTCTACAATGTTGGGATTGAACATGACTACAATGTCTTCAGGGTTAGAGGGATCTCCAACTGCAAACACTCTAGTCATCAAACCTACCTGACATGCTGATATACCTATGCCTCGATGATGTACCATCGAGTCTTTTAGATCCTGCTCCAGTGTCTTTGGATCCATGAGAGGATTGTCAAAGTCAAATTTGTTGCATACCACTCTGAGTCTATCACTTCTACTATCTTCTAGAACACACGCTGTCATTATGCTGCTATCCTACTGAAATTCTTCACTTTTTCGAATTTAATTATATTGTGAAACTTATCTATCAGTTGATCACCTTTATGGGATATTATAAACACATTTGCATCAGAAGTCAAGTCATTTAATATTTTAAGAAACTCTTCTGTGCCGGACGAGTCTAAGGACGAGTCGAACACTTCATCCATGATCAATAGATTAGTACTAACGCTGTTTCTTAGCTTGGCAACAGCGCGCCATGTAAACAACAGGGCTAGATCAATTCGCATTTTCTCCCCTTCAGAAAAGGATGCGTAGCTGAACTCGTCACGGAATCTTGATCTGATAGTCTCATTGAAGTTCTCGTCGAGCTCAAACTGTACGAAGAATTCCATTGCAGCTAGGTACTTATTGATTAGCTTATTCATCACAGGAACATACTGCTTAATAATTCTTGTTTTAATTCCTGAGTCTTTTAGTATGGTCGATGCTACATCAAGTAACGTCTTATCTTCAGTCAGCTTCTCCTTCAACTTATGAATGCCTTTGAGCTCCACGTTAAGATCTTCAAGCTTCGATGCATCTCCTTCCTGTCGATCTCCGTCTCCGCTGATGTTATTAATGTCTTCTTGAATAGACATTATGATTTTATCTAATGCATTTACTTGAGAGGTGTTGTTACTTATCTCTGTCTGCAGACCAGATATACGTGTTTGTACACCTTCTATCTCTTCGAGTTTATTATTAATTTTATCATACTCAGCGCGCAACTTCTCAAATCCATCTGTCGTTTGCTGTAACGTCTCCTGCTTTCCATCTACCGTAGAGCATTTGAAGTCGTGGTCAATATTTTGTTTGCATGTTGGACAGTCATCATTGTTACTATAGAACTCGATGTCGTTCTTCAATGTATTGATCTTATCATTGAGCTTGAATTCTATTTGTTCTAATTTCTTCTTTCTTTCTTTTACAGCAGATATATCCGATTGATTTAATTGGAGTTCTGTCACTTCTTTAAGAAGGTCTTTCGACGAGTCGTTGTAGGTCTTCTTCTCTGTTTCGGTCTTTGCTATCTTGACCTTGCCTTCGTTGATGCGCTTCTCATTATTATTTTTCTGCTCTTCGATGTATCCTTCTTGCATCTCTATTTTGTTTTCTACTAGCTCTATCTTATATGATGAGTCCAGTATTTCAGTTTTGTTAGCTGCTACTTTGTCTTTTAGAATGCCATTCATAACAGAAAAGATTTGAATGTCAAGAAGATCTTCAATGACCTCACGTCGATGTGTTGAAGGTAGTTGCATAAAGGGAACAAATGTACTGCTGCCAAGTACTACAATTTGACTGAACGACTTGTGATTTAGCTTGAGTATATTCTTCTCTAGCATCTCTTGGTAGTCGCGAGCAGCAGCATCTTGATTGATAAGCTCTTCGTCTTTATAGACCTCAAACTTAGCAGACCCGTGTCTTTTTATTCCACGGATTATTTTGTATTCATGTTTGCCAATACTAAACTCAACCTGTACTTCAGCACCCTTGCCATTGATAGAGTTTATCATCTGGTTCTTATTAATTTTTCGGAAAGGTTTTCCATATAACGAGTATGACAAAGCATCAAGGATGGTAGACTTACCAGCCCCATTCTCTCCTACGATCAACGTAGACTTAGCTTTGTCAAGTTTTATCTCTGTAAAGGAGTCACCGGTAGAAAGAATATTTTTCCATCTTAAATATCGAAAATGAATCATAATATGTACCTAACTTATAGAGAGGGCATCAGAATATAGATCTTTAATAGTATACTCCAGTTTATCCTTATCTACGTTGACCTCAAGAGCATCGATGTAGTTGTGCAAGATAGTCATTGTATCCTCAGCTTCGCTGACGATATCATCATCAGACTCCATGTCAAGATGTAAGTGGTCTTCTACAACTTGCACATGAATCGGACCTGCCTTTTCTAGCTTATCGACAAACATATCGAACCAGAATGGATTAGTCTTTTCCGATACTATTATTTTCACATAACAACTTGAGTACTTTTCAAACTCAACATTAGTTACTTGCTCCATACTCTTGTCCCGGTCATTGTAATGTATTTTGTGGAACATTACAAATGGGTTAGGTATAAACTCGAGCTCGCGCGTATCTGTGTCGAATATGTGGAAGCCTTTCTGATCTCCGTGGTCTGCCCATGTCATCTCATAAGGACATCCTAGATAGTTAATATTACCAGTCGTAGACTTCGTATGATAATGGCCAGTGCAGACAACATCAAACTTTTGCAGCCAGTCATCCTTCATACCGTGGTTAATAGATTGACCCTTGTGCATTTGATACCCAGACAGCTCTAGGTGACCAAATAAGACTTGAGATGGTGTTGTCTTGCATAGTTCGAATATTTCTTCCTGGTTGTCAGAACATATCCATGGAAGCATTAATACATCCAGGCCATCAAATTGTTGTACATGAGGCTTGCTGTATATCTGTATATTATCATAATGCTCAGCTAGCAGCTCCATACTATTGATTTCTATAGTGTTTTTATAGAAGGAGTCATGGTTGCCAACAAGAGCATGAAGATTATATTTGTTCTGATCAATAGGATCGAAGAACATCTTCTTTGCTCTGTCTAGTGAGACAAAATTGATATACTTTCGGCGGTCAAACGTATCACCTAAGTCTACAATATTGTTAATATTATTTTCTTTGAGATAGGGAAAGAACACTTCGGAGTAGAACTTTTCTTGGAAATCTGCAAATGATGCATTGTCGTTTCTTACACCAAAATGAAGATCAGTTACTAATGCTAGCTTCATTCTTCGTTAGTCTCTTTCTTTTTGACTTTGCGTCTTTTCGAGGCTTCGAACTCCTCAATAAACGTATTCATGTACTCTGTAGACCATTCACTCATCTTAACCTCATCATTGAAGTTTTTTCCAGAGTCTGTTTCTTGTCGGTCAGATGTCATGTTTGCTATGTTGAGCTGCTCGGTCAACTTATACTTGGTATAGAGCAACTTCTTTTCTTTCTGGATTCTTCTTAGGAAGGCATACCATATAATTTGCGTAAAGTATGCGAATGGATTTTTAGACTTCTCCGGATCAAAGTTGTCTATGTACTGCAGACAGTTTTCTATTCCGTCAGCAACCATTTCATCTTTAAATGGATAATTTACAAAGTTAGGTTTACGCGCAAGGTGGGTAGATATTTTCATGACACATTCCCCCACATAGTGAGGTACTTGAGGTCTTGGGAGGTCGTTCTCTTCTGCTTCAGAGACAGCTGCACGATATGTTATCAAAGCTGCTAGGAAGTCCTTGTTGTTGACGTACTGCGTCTTCTTAGGTGTCTTCTTGGTTTCGGCCATAATCATTTCCTTCAAATAATGATATATTATATAACAATACAATTCAATTGTCAACTAATGAATAATTGGGTCTTTATCTTCAAGCTCTTTCAATGTGTCCATATAATCCGCGAGGTCGTCCCATTTGTCATCTGCTGTGGATGCACCTTCATTTCCAAACTGAGCTTGCTCGTTCATCTCTTCAATGCTTTCAAGGTACAAATCGTGCATGAACTGTGTTGGCTCCATGACAGTAATAATATGATATGTTTTTATAGTAAATACGCTCTTATCTGTTTCTAGCCACCTCGTTGTAAGTACTGAAGCTGAGCCAGCAGACTTGTTGATGAAATTAAAAGCAAGTGGCTCTTTTAAGACAGCGTGCTTTTTTAACTTGTCGAACCTAATATTCGAGACTAATGTCTCACCTGTTATCAGCTTAATCAACCGTATTTCCCAATCCATACTTACTCCAGATTAATCTTATAAATTTTATACTTGAACTGCTCTTGGTTATATACTTTCACTCTTTCATAAAGATGCTTCAGGGTATAGTTTATTTTCTGGCCATGCTGAAGATTATCTGCTATGTCGTACAACGTGCACGCTTTCTTAGATTCTGATTTACGTAGACCTCTTCCTATCGATTGAAGATTTCGTATTTTAGATTTGGAGGGTGATGCAAATATTACATTGTGAAGATTTCTAATGTTTACACCCGTGCTGAATGTTCCATACGATGCTACTATTACAGCGCCGTCCTCTCGCTCCGTTATAGCTCGTATACTTTCTCTCGTCTCAGCGTCTGTGCCTCCACTAACAAAAAATATCTTTCTTTTGGGATCGAGCTTGTGTTTTATTTGCTCGTACAAAACTTTTCCGTGCTTGTCCACATACTGAAAAAGAAGCAGCGTATTGCCTTCCAGCGAGTGCACGAGGTTGGTTATGAATTTGTTACGTCTTTCATTGCGAACAATAAAGTCCATCTCATCGTGATACTTTGTTATAGACTTAGATGCTTTACACGTCTCTTCTGAATACTTCAGGACTAATATTTTTATAGTCAGGTCTGCAACAGTTCCACTTGCAATCAAGTCTTTTGTTTTGACAAAGGATTTGACTCCTCCGAATAGACCTTCTAATACTAGTCGATGTGTCTCAGTGTCGTCTAACGTACCAGTAAAACCGAACCTGTATTTGCAGTTTGTCATCTTTGTCATTATTGACGTTAGTGACTTTGCTTTGAAAAGATGGGCTTCGTCCCCGATGACAATGCCAAATTGATCAAACCACTTCTTAGGCATCTTGTGTATTGATTGCCACGTAGTGATTGTAATGTTATCTTGTATATTCTCTTTATCTACGCCAGCTGTTATTAGCTTATTAGTTCCTGTGTATCCATACGATATCATATCCGTGTTCATTTGATGTACTAAGGACACTGTTGGAACGACGATGATAGTTTTGTAGTCTTGGTAGAATTGAGTTAGAAGATATATTATTAGTGACTTGCCTGATGATGTCGGGGACAGGATCAATGCTCTATCGTTGCGTATACAGTGTGCTACTGCCTCTAATTGGTAGTCTCTAGGCGTAAGAGGGATATTGAGATCGGTAGCGAAGTCGGAGACTTCTTGAAGGGAACATTCGTTATTGTAGTCAAGGTCGTCCTGTATATCGACATCATAATCTCTATCTTTGGCAAACGATAGTACGTAAGGGAGAAGACCAATATACAAAGTAGAGTCGAGGTTGAAAATTCTAATCTTTCCATCCCACATTTTGTTTTTAAAAAGCGGCATGAATTTATATCCTGGCACATAGAACGAAAAGAATTCACTTAATTCACGTCTAATTCCACCAGAACACTCAACTCTCAGGTACGTCTCATTCACTTTGTATAATGTAATCAATTCTCTATATACCGAACTGGGTAAGTCTTCTCCAATCAATAGTATTTTTTATCTGGAAACCTCTGTTGTTAATATTTTTCAGAATGTCTTCCAATAACGAAACTACCTCTTCTTGATACGACATCTTCGTGAGAAGTTTAATCATATCATGATCACTATCGACATAACTTGCTATGTCTTGTTTGAGAACAGTTCTAGACCATGGGTCTCTTCCTATCTCTTCAAGATCCTCTTTATTATTTAGATCTCCCCTGTAGTACTCTGATAGTACTC
Organism: Bacteroidota bacterium; assembly: GCA_003485825.1. Taxonomy (GTDB): domain Bacteria; phylum Bacteroidota; class Bacteroidia; order NS11-12g; family UBA9320; genus UBA9320. The sequence goes on from DNHN01000088.1 coordinate 6,059, forward strand.
GCGCGAAGGTTTTTCTCTTGATGACGTAGCTCTTTAGCTTGAGCTTTTCTTCGTATAGTACCTTGAGGTACTTGGCGTGGAGCGAGGGAATTTTTAAACTTTCAGTATCCAGCTCAACATCATCTATTACTGCATCTTTTAGCCACATGGCTGTTATTTCATCTACTTTCATTATATAACCCAATTAAATTACTAACTATTAATTATACCTCTAACCGGGTCACACTTCAACTATTTGATATATTCTATATCTAAAAGTAACTGTTGCCTCGAGATAGGTGACGTCTGTATCAGTAGCATCAAAATTGAGCTCTGTTAGACTT
>DNHN01000280.1 GCA_003485825.1 Bacteroidota bacterium
AATGACGATAAAAATTTATTGCTAGTAGTACGTACTAATTTGGTGAAGGATATCATTGCTCATTACGGGATCAAGAGCTTCCAGATAGTAGCGAGTGAGATGTTGCCGTAGTCAAGTTTAAGTCTAAGTTTAAGTTTAAGTTTAAGTTTAAAAGAAGTACAGGTTTTAGGACGTCTAGGTATTATCTGTCATCTTTATCATCAATGAACATTTTATATTCTTTTACATTACAGTTTAGATATACTCTACCCGTACTATCTATTACTTCTATTCTATTAATTGTTGGAATTGAGAGTCTTTCATACAGTTAAGTTTCAGAGAATTCTATTCCATCTTTGTCATAAACGGTGGTAATTGGCATTTTTTTATAGACTTAAAATTTAACTTAGACTTAAGTTTTTATACTCCTCCATCGTATTCACATTAATGAACTCGCTTTTGTTGATGATAGGTACACGTTGATTCCCGTATTGATTAAGGAACTTTTGGATAGATCTTCCACCGCTTTCAAAGTACTCTTCTAGGCATGGTAAGGTCTCGTATTCCCAGATGCTAAGCATGGGTTCCCATGTATTTGTTTCTTCTTGGTAGTAGGTGGTCGTAAGCAAGTCCCAGTTGCGGTGTTTTATCAGGTTTTTGATGCTTTGCTCGGTAATGAGAGGCATATCTACTCCTAGTACGAGTATGGCGCGCTTGGTGGCTCTCAAAGCTGAGATGATTCCAGACAGAGGTCCTTCTACTTCGTACTCATCTAAGATGGTGTTTTTTAAACCAAGGTCTTCTTGATTTTTGTTTATGGAGAAGTAGACTTCGTCTACGTAGCATTTTAGTTTGGTATGTGCGAGTTCGGTTAAGGTTATCGGTGCATTCTTCTCTTTTGGTGGAAGAAAACTCGAACTGAGAACCTCGCTGTTAGTTGATTCCGGGTCAATCTGAGTGATTCTGCCGTCATCAGAATTGTACCGAAGACTGAATAAAAGCTGCGATTTGTCTGTGCCCATGCGTGAGCTTTTACCGCCCATTAGGACTATGCCTACTAAATCACTCAATGCTAACCGCTTATTGTTTTTTCTATCGCATAGCCCATACCGTAGCCTAGCAGGCCACATACAAGGATACTTGCTATCCAACTTCCGCTAGCCATACCAAATACCACACCTATCAAAAGTCCCATTCCAATCCCGAGGATGTAAATATTACGCTTTCTGTTTACGTTGTTCTTTTTTCTGCTTTTTGTGCCCATAATTGGGTTCAAGATACGGATTTTATCGTAATTTTCACCAACTTACTTGTAGGCGTATGACTTTTGTCTGCATACGAATCTATAGGTACCAGCGGATTGGTCTCTGGGAAATACGTAGCTACATTCCCTTCTGGGATAGGGTAGGATACTATCAAAAATTTAAGGGCTTCTCTTTTCACGCCATTGAATTCACTGAATAAATCTACGACTTGCTTCTCTTTCCACCCTCTAGCTCTCATGTCGTTAGGGTTCATCATTACGATACGTCGTTCATTGTAAATGCCCCTGTAGCGGTCATCTAGGCCGTACAATGTAGTGTTGTATTGATCGTGGCTACGCAGGGTCATCATGATGTATTCGCCATCCTTCAGTTCATTGTGCGGTATTTCGTTGGAAGTGAAGTTTGCTTTGCCTGTCTCGGTATTCCATTGGCGTACTCTTGCTCCGTTTGGCAAGTAAAATCCTCCTGATGTACGCACTCGTTCGTTGTAGTTTTCAAAACCAGGAATAGTCTTTGCTATGGCATCGCGTATTTTGTCGTAATCTGCTGCAAACTCATTCCAATTAATTCCAGCATTTGGTAGCGTAGCTTGTGCCATTTCTGCGACTATAGCCACCTCACTTTTTAGGAGTTTGCTCGGTGGAGTGAGTATGCCTTGAGAACTCTGCACTACGCCCATACTGTTTTCACAGCTTACAAATTGCTCGCCGCCTGCTTGCACATCTTTATCGGTACGACCAAGGCATGGAAGAATTAGCGCTTGCTTGCCTGTTACTAGGTGAGAACGATTTAGTTTCGTACTCACGTGTGCTGTTAGGTTGGTGTTTTGTAAAGCCTCTGCTGTGTAGTGAGTATCAGGAGTTGCACTCAAGAAGTTTCCACCCATAGCAAAGAAGACCTTGCCTGTGCCTGCCTTCATTGCTTCTATGGCCGAAACTACGTGGAGTCCATGTTCTCGTGGTGCTTTAATGCCATGTACTTCTTCTAGTTTATCCAAGAATACATCTTTTGGTGATTCCCATATACCCATGGTTCGGTCACCTTGTACGTTGGAGTGGCCACGAACAGGACATGTGCCTGCTCCAGGTTTACCTATAGCTCCGCGCATGAGCAGCAGATTTACTACTTCTTGTATGTTTCCTACTCCATTCTTTTGTTGGGTTAGACCCATCGCCCAGCAGATGATGATCTTCTCATTGGAAGCCATCATATTGGCTACTTCGGTGATGATGGATTCTTCTACTCCACTTTCAGAAACAGCATGTCGAATATCTTCTTTACGAAGGTCAGCTAAGAAAGTCTCAAAGCCGTGGGTATGTTCTTTTATAAATTTCCAATCCAGTACTTTTTCAGGATTGGCATCTTCCATGGCTACGAGCTTGAGCATTATGGCTTTTAGGAATGCTACATCCCCATTCACCTTAACTGGAGCAAAGATGTCTGTAAGAGAAGTTCCGCCTTGTAGCATTTTGATAGGAGACTGTGGGTCGGTAAAGTTGATTAATCCTGCTTCTGGGAGCGGATTTACGGTGATTATCTTTCCTCCATTGTTCTTGCACTTTTCCAGAGCAGCTAGCATCCGCGGGTGATTGGTTCCTGGGTTTTGCCCCATTATCATTATCACCTCTGCTTCGTGCAGGTCATTTAGCGTAACAGATCCTTTACCTATGCCAACTGTGTGCGATAAGGCAACCCCACTACTCTCGTGGCACATATTGGAGCAGTCGGGCAGATTATTGGTGCCATAAGCTCGTATAAAAAGTTGGTAGAGGTAGGCGGCTTCATTGCTGGTACGTCCGCTCGTATAGAAGATGGCTTCGTCTGGCGAATCTAGAGCGTTGAGTTCTGTGGCTATGAGTTTAAAAGCGTCTTCCCAAGAAATGGGCTCGTAGTGAG
>DNHN01000075.1 GCA_003485825.1 Bacteroidota bacterium
TTGTAGAAATGGCAGTGCATTTTGGACGATACTCTTTTGCCTATCGGCATATTCACTCAACTTAGCATAATCAAAATGGCTAAAATGCTCTGGTGTGCGGTACCACGTGCCACTTCCGCTGCACGGCACATCAGCCACCACCACGTCAAAGGCCCCATTACCCACTTTCTCATCACCAAAATGGAGTTTGTCGGTAGGGTTGGATAAGTCTGCTACGGTATACTTTGCTTTGTAAAACATAGCCTTGAAACGAGCCTTGGCATTCTCGATTATTCCAGGTCTGATATCACTGAGATAAAAACTAGCGTCTCTTCCTTTGATGAGATTTAGACTTTTGCCGCCACCACCGCAGCATACATCCCAAACCTTATCTCCTTCATCTATGCGTACTTTACTGCAGATGTACTGAGAGGACAGATCTTGTACCTGAGTAGTATCCTCTAGTTTTGTATTCAATGCCAGTTCTTTGGCTCCCTCTATGCCCAGCTTTCTTGGCTCTTGATCCAAATGATCTTTGGCCCAGTTTCGCGGTCTAAATCGTATATTCTGAGCATCATTGTAATGCGCAAACTCCTTCATTAATACTCCTTCAGGGTAAAAATGCGTCTCTGTTCCTACGAGTTCTTTTATGGTGTTCAGTACATTCCCCTCTTGAAAAAAGTTAGGTGGTAATACGTAATCTAATCCCGCTTCTTTAGCTACGCTATTCCACTGATCTACCTCTTCGAAGTCTAATAACAATGAACTTATAATCAAACCTTTACCAATAGGGAGAGCAGAGATACTCTTACCACATCTAAAGTAAGTATAAGCTACTTCAGCTACGGCCTTACGGTCTTTGGATCCAAACTTCTTATGTAGTTTAAAGAAGTTCTTAGCGGTGATATGAAATGGTTCCGGATACTGGTATCCATCTAAAAGTCTGAGCGCGTTGCTGTACCGGGATCTAAAGTATTTCAAAGTTGTGAGGCGTCTATTAGTTTACTATCTCTTAGTTGGAGAATTGTTATATATTGATTTTGGAAGCAGTTTCCCTCCTTGTTTAGTTTAATATTTGTATTGGTATACCCGAGGTCTTTCCCTTCTATAAATAATGGAAAATACTCCCCGAAAGCATCTAACACTTCACACGCAAAGAGTAAGTGATCAAAGCCCATATAGGTATACCAACTCGGGTCATCATGATACCAAAGTCTATACGTACTTATCATTTGCTTAGACTTATCATTTGCAATTTGAGCTTTATTGGTTCCTATAAAAGTAACATTTAACCTTTCCCATTGGTTATAATCTACACTACTAAATTCCAGCCACTTGTCCGCGCCAACGAGCGTTACGTTTGGTGCTTTACTGAGGAGACTGGTCACACTGAAGTTTACACTTGTTTTATCAAGAGATGTATGCACTACCACCACTTTACCCTCTCCCAGATAACTTTTCCATTCCATATTTCTATTGAAATTTACCGTCTTTATTTCAATTTTCTGGGCGGCACACTCTGCGATTAAAGCACTGCCGAAATTCTTATCGTAATACTTCCCGTCTCTTACGATTATGAGCTTTTCTCCTTTGTGATTTTTTTTATAGTACTCCAAAAACTCTTTGGCTTGCATCTGATTCGATGGATTCAGATTAAAGACATAAGGATTGTTGCTCCATGCTGAAGACATAGAAGTGATAGGAGAAAATAAAGGTATCTTACGCTTACGAGCAAAATAAGCAGCTATCTTGACCTGAGCATCGTCCGTAGGGCCTATTATCAGGTCCATTTTGGTCAGTTCAGGCTTTTTCAATATACGAACAAGCTTAGCTGTATCATTGTCTGTATCGTAGAAATGAATCGTGAACTTAGAACCTAGTTTTTCGGCCTCTTCAGCAGCTACCTTCATCCCTTGATAATACTCCAGCATAAGATCAGCTCTACGCTTGTCTCTTGCACTATTGCTTGCATCTGAGTGAAATGGTAAGAGAATAGCTATATCAAAACTCTTATCGTGTACTGGTACTTTGTACCGCTCTCCTTTAAACCACACAAAAGAGTAACCGCGTTTCTCAGTTTGGTCATCTTTCTCATCTTTCGTATCGGTAGTCGGCGTTTTAGTCTTCTCATTCGATGGATTCACTACGACTATCTCATCATCTTTGGACCACTCAATCGTACTTGATTTTTTGAAAGCTCCACAAGAGATAAGAAGAAGTGGAAGTACTAAATAAGCTAGAAACTTATTCCCATTCAATGGTTGCCGGCGGTTTGGAACTAATATCATATACTACTCTGTTTATTCCTTTTACTTGATTTATTATCTTATTGGACACGGTAGCTAAGAAAGAGTGTGGTAAATCCGCCCAATCTGCGGTCATACCATCTACGGAAGTAACTGCTCGTAAAGCTATTACATTTTCATATGTACGTTCATCACCCATTACTCCTACCGATTGCACCGGCAAGAATATAGCTCCTGCTTGCCATATTTTATCATACAAACCTTGTGCCTTCATCTCATTGATAAATATAGCATCTGCATCTTGGAGTATGGAAACATTTCGTTTCTCTATATCCCCTATTATGCGAATCGCTAATCCCGGTCCTGGGAATGGATGCCTGTCCAGTATGATTTTTGGTACTCCTAATTCTGCTCCGATACGTCTCACCTCATCCTTAAATAGTAGTCTCAGTGGTTCCGCTAACTGTAGCTCCATGTCGTCTGGAAGTCCTCCTACATTGTGGTGCGATTTTATAGTAGCAGAGGGTCCATTGACAGATACCGATTCTATCACATCTGGATAAATGGTACCTTGACCGAGCCACTTAGCACCTTGTACTTTAGATGCCTCTGCATCAAATACTTCAATGAATGTATTTCCGATAATTTTTCGCTTGGTCTCTGGGTCTTTTACACCTGCTAATCGACTAAGAAATAGGTCAGAGGCGTCCACTCCTATTACATTCAGTCCAAGACCATTGTAGGCTTTCAATACGTCATCGTATTCATTTTTACGGAGTAACCCGTTATTGACAAATATACCGACCAAATTTTGTCCAATCGCTTGGTTCAGGATATATGCGGCAACCGAACTATCAACACCGCCTGAGAGCCCCATGATTACCTTATCATCTCCAATGGTCTTCTTATAAAAGTCTACACTTTCTGTAACGAAATGCGCTGGAGTCCAATCTCCAATGCATCCACAAATTCCTTTGGTAAAATTACCCAAAAGCTGTGTACCATCAGTACTGTGACTCACCTCAGGATGAAACTGTACAGCGTATATTTCCTTATCGGTAAATCTGTAAGCTGCGACAGGTATACTGGCTGTTCGTGCTATTACAGAAGTACCTTCAGGCATATCCAGGATTGTATCTCCATGGCTCATCCATACTTGACTACCGTCCGATATCCCCTCTAGAAGCTTATCATTACGCTCAACTGTTAGGTTAGCTCGACCATACTCTCTATGGGTACTTCGTTCTACTTTTCCTCCATTTCTAGCTACTAAAAACTGAGCTCCGTAACACAACCCCAATACTGGAACAGGAAGATTCATCACATCTATATCTGGTATAGGTGCATTGACATCTGTAACTGATGATGGACTGCCCGAAAGGATGATTCCTTTCACTTGGCTTGAAATCTCAGGTAATTTATTGAATGGATGTATTTCGCAGTAGATGTTTAACTCTCTAATTCTACGCGCTATGAGCTGGGTAAACTGTGACCCAAAATCAATTATAAGTATTTGCTCGTGCATAATAAATGAACGTACAAAAATAACCCAAGCCCATTGTTCACAGGCGGGCTATACTATCAAGTTATAAACAACTAAGGAGTTATGAACTAAGCCGGGTTAGTGAACTTATACCCTACTCCTCTTAATGATAGAAAGAACTTTGGGTTTTTCGGATCCTCTTCAAAGTATTTTCTGAAGGCTAGTATGAAATTATCAATCGTTCGGGTACTTGGATATACCGAATAGCCCCACACCGTTTGTAGTATCTTCTCCCGACTTACTACTTCGTCTTTATTTTCTATAAGCAGCTTCAGCAGTAGTGCTTCTTTTTTTGTAAGGCTAAACTTACCGTCTTTACCGACAGCTTCATAGCTATCAAAATTTGCAGAATTGCCACCAAAAGTGTATTCTGTCACAGATTCTGAACCGGGATTATCTTCATTTCGAGAGATCAGCTTGATTATACGAAGCATTAACTCTTCCAAATTAAAAGGCTTAGTCAAGTAATCATCTCCACCTTTTTTGAGACCTAAAATGCGGTCTTCAGAGCTACTCTTGGCACTTAAGAACATTATTGGCACGTCACTATCATGTAAACGTATATTTTCACACACTGCAATACCATCTATATTAGGTATCATGATATCCAGTATCACAAGGTCAAATCGCTGCTCCTTAAACGTAGATATCGCAGAAGCACCATCATAGACTACTATGGGGTGAAAATCTTCGATTTCTAAATTCAACTTTATAGTTTCAGCTAAATGTTTTTCATCTTCTACTAGCAAGATTCTTTTCTTCATATACCTCGGTAACCTTTTTTCTTAAATTATTTAATTTTCACTACTGGACAAAGTTGACATTAAAATAACAAACTAACGTCAGATTAGTATCATAAAGTGACGATATAACTAGATTTCACAGCAAGATAGGACTTAGCGAAAAGCTTATTACTGTCACTTACCGTTGGAGCAAATATTTTATAAATGTACTTTTTTCATTTAGACCATATACTCCTGTATACATCAGGCAACTGCAACGTAACTTACAAGAATTAACGTCACTATCCAACCCCTACCACTTCGATCAATTTTAGGATGTAATTGGAAATAAAATAGTGAACTCCGTCCCTCTACCTTTCTCAGAGACAATTTTTTAACTAGCTTCCAAGGCTGTTAAAAACTCTTTACTTAAAGCAAGCCCAAGACCTGTTCCTTTTTCATTACTAGTTCCAAATTGAGAGCTTATTTCACCTTCAGTTAGCTTAGCTACCTCTAATTTGGTCATCCCGATCCCAAAATCCTGTACAATAATGTGGTGGTGACTTTCATCCTTCTTATACGATACAATTACTTCTGAGCCTTTGCGTGAAAACTTAATAGCGTTAGAAAGTACAGTTCGAAGCACCAAATTAATCATACTATCGTCTGAATTTATATACTCTTCAGATTTAAAGCCTTGCACTTTAAGACTAAGGTCTTTGGCCTTTAATTGGGACTCCACTTCCAAGCAGGTTTTAGTAACCAACTCCGACAGATTAAAAGACTTATAAACCGGCTTTAAACTTTCCTTTTGACTCAGCACCCAGTTTAACAGGTTCTCTATCAAAAAGTTAACGCTTACTGCAGAAGCTTCTAACTTAGCCATCATTTTCTTTAAATCCTGCTTTTCTATTACGCCTTCGTTGTACAAGTGTATTAAGCTTAATAGTTCTTGAACATTTAATAGCTCTTCTAGTGCTAAATCCAAACTAACGACAGTACGAAGAAGCTCCGCCCGATAGATTTTACTTCTTATAAATTCAGTTTTATTATCCGCGTTGTCATACAGCTCACAAACTCAATCATTGTAGTATAGCGCACTATCTATTTGGTTATTACCCACGTGTAAAAAAACTTGGTTCATCAGGGAATCTTTCAAACGGTCACCTTCAACATCCTTGGCTAAAAGTGTCGTATTAATGAGTCCCAATGCCATCACCGCGGTAAGAAGATTACGTAGATATGTATGAATTAGTTGCAACAACATGTATCTACATACAAATAAATACTTTTTTTCACACCACTCATGCATTTGATAAAAATTTTCAATTTAAAAAGTATGCAAACGCCCTATTACCTGAAGGTAATTGTAAAAACTGAACCCTTCGGCTTATTGGAACTTACAGACACTTTCCCTTGGTGCTTCTTTACTGCTTGAGAGACAATAAATAGCCCCAGCCCTGTTCCTTTTGTC
>DNHN01000029.1 GCA_003485825.1 Bacteroidota bacterium
GGCTAACCGATCCATATCTTCTGTCCAGGTTGATAAACCGTTATCACACTGCAGCCCGTAGGCGTAAAAGTAAGTAGCCCTGCTATCAAACTCTTTGGTACACTTGAGGTTCAGTGACCCCGCAGCGTAGTTACGAGAGTTTTCAATATTATCAGGAGCTACTAGCTCGCCAGTGATCTGTACTACGCCACTTTCTGGTATTTGTGCAGGTACTCGCAGAGCCATTTTATCTGTAACATCTCTACCAAAGATACCATCGCCACGCGTAAGAGCTTGAGTAAACTCTCCGTTAATGTAAACTAGAGACACAGCAGCACCGTCAAGCTTAGGAGAAGCCACAACGTCTTTACCTAGTACATGAAAGGGCGGGTTCAATATATCGAAACATTTCTGCAAAGAATACATCTGGAACAAATGACGAACGCCATCTGTAGGAGTATAACCAACATCATCATAGTTAAAAACACGAGACAAGAAGTCCCACTCACCGTCACTGATGATAGGATTACCTTCGAAATAAGCGTGTGCTGCTTTGTCTAAGAACTTCTTCATTACTTGCCTCTTTCATTAATTTAGATAAGTATTATACTTAAAAAATAAGGAAAAGTCAAGAACTATTTATACATATCTTCTAGCAAATCACCAAAGTATTCCATGATAACTTCCTTTGATTCGGCTAGGGATAGTATCTCGGTGAGCCCTATGAAGAGCTCCCTAGAGTTTATGAAGTCTATAGGCATAGTTATTCCTTCTTTGGAAGGCTGCCATTCCTCTTCAAAGTCCATATAGTATTTTCTTAAACTAAGGTATTCTATTCCACGAAAGGTACTTACGGTTAACCTGACTTGTGTTTGCTTAATAGCGTCAAGGTGTATGATTCTCTCATACATTTCAGGTGCTTCATGGAGTTCCATACTACGTCTCGTTTTTAAGTATCGCTGATAGGGGTACTACGGTGGTTACGCTTCCTGGTTTAAGAAGTCGATATGAATCAGTATCCCAACAAAAGAATAGTAGACTACTATCGGTCTCCTTCGCTCTGTTCTTCTTACCTTGTATATAAGGGGTGGAGAAGTCTAGAGTACATACATTATATTTTAACTTATTTGAGTTTTCACTTCTATAAGTAATTACTGCGTCACCATATTCGGTGACTTTATCCTTTAATTCTTGCTTTTTCACTTGAGCTCCTTTGGTAGCATTGGGCAACAATAATTACTATGTGCATACTCTTAGGTCGTTTGTGAGGGCAAAGAAAAAGCCGGAGAGACAATACTCCCCAGCAATTTCAATTAAGTAAACTACTTAGTCGGCATTCGCTGTTAATACTTTTGTGAAGTACTGAGCGGCTTTACCAGTCAATTTACTTACTACATCTTCGTCAACTTCCTGTCCGGCATCAGTGATGGCGGCAGTAAGAGCGTCTTGAGCAGCTTGTTTAGAGACACGAGTGCCTCCAGTAGAAGCGCCACCAGATGCTTTTGCAGCAGGAGTTTTCTTAACATAGACACCAGCTTTAGTAAGAATCATACGGACACCATTAGGCGACTCACCAAGATCATCGGCGATTTCTTTTACGATTTCCATGCTAGTTTCTGGGGTGGGGTTGGCAGCTTCGTATAACTCTACTGCTTCAGCTTTAGATTCATCAGTCCAAGGCATTTTTCTGTTCCTTTTGTTTGGGTTATTGTAGCCTGGGCAAGTACCCAGACGGTTAAGTTGTTGGTTGTAAAATCGGTCTCCCAATTTTTATTTCCTTTCTCAAATTTTGAAATGATATTATAGAGTATTTTAAACGTAATTGTCAAGAACTTTTTTTAAATTGCTTCAAGCTTAATACCATGTTCTTTAAGATGTTCTAGCTTGCCTAGATCATAGGCTAAAGAATAAGCATAATAACCACCGTCAATATTAAAGTCATTCTCTGTTTGTTCTTTGACGTAGATGGAGTAAACCTTTGAGCCATACTTACTTTCATAGTCACACTCTCCCAGACCTTTGTGGCTTGCTATATGCCTAGGAGTCTGCTCTTCTTGTACTTCTACGATTGAATGGTATTTTGCTGACCATGCAAGCTCACCTTTCTCAAAAGTATCAGCTACACAATTCTCTGGCAAATATGCTACCTCTGCTCTCTCCTCTACACTGGAGGGCTTTGTAGGTACGCCCAGCTTATCTAAGATGGTTTTTACAAACCCCGCAGAGCGGTAAAGACCTTTTGCAATGTTAGTAACATTCTCACCTTTGAGGTACAACATAGTAGCCTCTTTAATCTCATAAGGGGCTGCGGCTTTACCTCTGTTCATACTCTTACGTTTTTCTTTGTACGCTAGGTTCTCTGCATGGTCGTTTAGTATTTTTGCTAAGCGAGTAGTGTTATACGAGATAGCTAGTATAGCGCAGGCTTCTTTCTTTGTTATGGGTTTATCTGCAGCAAGCAGGTCAGCAACATGTTGTATATTGCTAGTAGATAGCTTTTCGTGCTCTTTCTTTTTAATCCTAGGCATCTTCTTTTTCCTCTACCGTTGCTACAAAGTGTTCATCGTGATGTCCGATGTGTATAATCTCTTTTCCTTCAATCATCGTACCTGGATATTCATCACGACACGAAATATAAGGGCCACCACTTGGATCAAACATACCTAAGTCTTGCATATCTATTTTAGACTGACCTAATTTTCCTCCGCAACGACAGTATTTCATATTATCACCGCTCATATGGAACTTATATTGATTTGTGGCAATCTTTTCCCAGTGCCATTCGTCTCCATATCTATTCTTCATTGTCTTTCCTCTTTAACGTAGTACTCATCCATCATCATGTATGATGCCGGCATCCCAATCCCCATCACCGAATGGTTCAGGTGCGTGTGCATCTTTAACGTAGTAATCCTCCCAATCGCCAAATATTTGAGGTGCTTGCTCTTTGGCTAGATCCATATAGTAGTTACCTGGATAATGTTTTAGGCATCGAGAGGCTTCCTCTCTTACTTTTTTGGGGGCGCTCTCATCACGCAGTAACTCAAGTAAAAACTCTCTAGTTCTGTTTACGGCACGTCGTCTTTCTTCAGGCATTGTCATCTTTTTCTTTCTCCTCTGTTTTATTTCATTCCCATCTATCCAACTCCTAGCAGCTACATAGAATTCATCATTTGTCCAATCAAGCTCAGGTTTCTTATCTTTAGGATCTGTCATAATAAATTTCTCCAATCTGTGTCTTCAGGCATCATCTCCACTTTGTCGCCAAAGCGTGATACTATATCATTGTAGATTCCTGATGTACCCATTCCTAGTCCGTATGTGCCTTTCTTACAAACATATAATGATCCACTATTACCATAGAAGTCTACTTGATCTTTTCGTTCAAATACTATGTTGATACCACTATTCAATCGCCAAGAATCACCATCAAGATAACCACCACTCCATCCTGCTAAGACTTTGTAGATGACACCAGTCTCTGCGGCTATCTTTAGTACTACCCAACTATCAGGAGTCTGCATTTTCTATACTCCACCTTATTTCTTTCCCATAATAATATTGAAAATGTTCTATTAGTTCTTCGTATGTAGCCAACTCGTAAGTTTCCAAATCATTCAACCAGTCACCAAAAGCATTCCAATCTTCAGTTCTCATTGGGGCAACACTGTACTCGCTTCTACCACCCCAATGCTCAGTCTCATCTAATCCATATATATCTATGCGGCCACAAGAGTAGGACTCTAGGTAGTGTCTGTATTCCATCTTTTCGAAAATCTTACCCGAAGTTTCTCTCCACTCAAACGGAACCTTTCTATCTTCGTACCAACGAGTGGAGACTGGGCCCATCCAATTTGTGCTATAAGTTATCATCAGTCCCACAAAGCCTCATAATATTTACC
>DNHN01000032.1 GCA_003485825.1 Bacteroidota bacterium
TTGGGCAAGCCCACTATTCCACATTGTAATGCCATTGTATTTCTTGATTTTTAAACGGCTGCAAGTTTAGGTATTTTTAAAATAGAATAAACCCTTTTCACGAGTGAACCTATTTTTTTTAGGCAGTAAGTTTAATCCTACGCCAAAACCAATACATGGCTACCAGTTTATCGTAAATAAGAAACAACCGAGAGACGTCTTCCCTTCACATATCCAAACTAGGAACAGCTACATAAACTAGTAAAAACACCTCGACACCGCCCTTCTGTCAGTTAATTATCTTCGGAACGTATTTTGAAATACAACACTCGAAATGTTCAATTTCTTAATCCGATTAATAGACTCCATCGTATGGCCACTGGTCATAGTGATCGCTATATGGATTGTATTTTTTCTGAATCTAAGCTTGGACTTCGACCTGAATTACTATGGTATGCGCCCGCAGGAATGGCGTGGTATATACGGCATCTTCACTATGCCTTTTTTACATGGAGATTTTGACCACCTCTTTAGCAATAGTGTTCCGCTGCTCCTCTCGATGGGTTTCATATTCATCTATTTCAATAAAGAAAAGGTACCTATACTTTTGCTCAACGTCCTGCTTACAGGAGGCATACTTTTGGCCATAGGCGAGCAAGGCAGTAATCACATAGGCGCCAGTGGATTGGTGTATGCTTACATATTCTTCCTCGTCACACACGCTATTCTAACGTGGAACAAGGAAATGCTAGGAGCATCCTTTTTACTCATCTTTTTATACGGAAGTCTAATCTACGGTATATTCCCAGAGTACGGCCGTATAGTAGGTAAAAACATATCGTGGGAAGGTCACCTGGCTGGAGCTATATCTGGGGTAGTCTTCGGATTTCTCTATCGTAAAAGTGGACCACAGCAGGAGATGTTTTTTGAAGAAGAGGAAGACGATGATGATGACGACGACGACCCAGATGCGTATTGGAAACTCCCTGAGCAACGTACACAAGAAACTACGGTGCGGTATTACTACAAGGAGAAGGTCTCGGTTCGATACAACTCGCTGCCGCGAGCCACTCAGGGTGACAACCGTCTTCGCAATAGATCAACTTTGGGACGATGTGAGTAGGAAAAGCGAGTACTTGTTATCTCGGTTCGATACAACTCGCCGCGGCGAGCCACTCAGGATGACAGCCGTCTTCGCAATTGACCATACAATAAAATCGCTACCTCTGCTTTATATGCTGTTAAAATAACTGGTAGTTGACACCTACTCTCAAATCATAATTGATGAACGTACCTTGACTCTTTTGATATTGAAAATCATTTTGTTCTAGAGCATAACCTCCATTTGTACCTAATAAACCTGAGGCATTGATATTGAGATGTGGTGAGAACCAGTGATAGTAATTGGCATTGGCACTTATGCTAGGTACAATATTGTAAGCATTACGTCCACTAATAGCAGGCGTCATATACTGCGGTATGTCTCTCTCTATTTGTACACCAGGCCAAACATTTACTGTGAGTAAGTTTCGCGTATTGGCTTGATAGAGGTATTGATAATTCCCTCTTAAACTACTTATCCACCTCACTCTTTCATTGTAAGAAGGGTTTACACTCTCATCTGCTATCGGTTCGGTATCATAGGCAGATTCATTATCATTAATAGCATAATCTAGGCCAGTAGACGCAGTAAAACTATAACTGGTCTGCACATGCAATGACTGCTGATGAAAGCAATCGTAACCTGTATTTATACTTACACTCGGAGTCAATTGTTGTTCCCTCCTGTACTCATATCGTGGACTAAAAAGTAAATTACCCTCCCAATTGGTCACGTCATACCCAAAGCGATTACTTAAAGTAGCATAGTGTGTCCATCTACTCCCACTCGACCTATTGGCTCTATTGGCATACAGCCAGTTATCACTTATAGTGGTGAAATAGTCTATGGACTTCTCTTTAGATACACCATTTGCTTGTAGAACACTATCCAGCATTTTCAGCTGTGTCTTGTACCCTATTCTAAAATCCAAGTATCGATTATTGCGTATGAGTGTAATACCTTTTGCAATAGCTTCTACTTGTTCGTTAGTATACGTTTCTCCGCTCAATTCCTCTAGGTCTTTTAGTATAAACATCGCCTGCACTGCATCCGTAACCTGATCTATCCTGCCTCTACCAAAACCATACGAAACAGCTGTTTGATTATATAAACTCTTATTATCATATTTCCGGTTTAATTCTCCTTTGACTTCATCCTTATCATTGTTCGCTTCTAGATACATATTTGATGAAAACCTAAAGTATTTGAACCTATTGCCAGAATATTTCCTACTTGTATTGCTATAAAAGATATTCAACTCATTGTCATTTCTATTCTCTTTACTCGATCTTTGAGTCGATACTCTGTTAGTAAAGTCATAGCTAAAGTCACCTCGCATAGAAGCATTAACAGTGCGTTGCACGGCATCTGTATTGATTACCGAAAAGTAGCTTGGGCTAAAAACGAAGGAGGATGAATTACTATACCTATTGGAGAAGCTACTATCCCTAGCAAAGGTATCTTGCCTGCTAAAGAAATTCTGATTTCCATTACTTCCCAAATCAAAATCAAGCGATAAGCCTCTAAATTTTTGATATCTAAAATCGTAGGTATTGAGGTCATAGTCTTGGGCAAATAAGTGACTAGAGCAAAGGATTAAAAAGCCGAGCGTAAAGAGTAAGTTGTTTTTCATATGATCAAAAGTTTTATGTCATGGTAGTATCAATTTCTGTTCCCTTGCTCTAAAAGTCAAGCAGATAGGCCATCTCCTTTTCTGATAGTCTAACCATAACTACACCCAAGTCTAGTATTGTAAGCATAAACCTCATGATACTTAGCTAACGATACTTTTCATTGCTTTCCCTACTTTCGCACGCGTGAGACTCATCCTATCTATAATACTCGTTGTAGCATACGTACGATCTACCCCCTGGGGCTTTTATGCTCACAAAGAGATCAACTACCTGGCATGTTTCACCCTGCCTCAAGAAATGTTTGGATTCTACAAATCCAACATAGGCTACATCCAGGAATTCGCAGTACGCGCAGACCAACGCAGGTACGCTCTGGACGATGAAGCTCCGCGTCACTACATCGACCTGGACCACTGGGAACTAGCTGTGCCTATAGACACGGTGCCTGCTCGCTGGGACAGTGCAGTAGCCATGTACGGAGAAGAGAACCTTACCGCATATGGCATCGTCCCATGGCACGTACTCCGAGTAAAAGGATGGCTCAGCTATGCAATGAAAAACCGGGACTATGAACGGATCATAAAAACAAGTGCAGATCTGGGCCACTACATCGCCGATGCGCACGTACCGCTGCATACTACCGAAAACTATAATGGTCAACTCACTGGCCAAAAAGGAATCCACGGACTTTGGGAGTCTAGACTCCCAGAGATCTTTGCAGAGGAGTACGACTTCTACACGGGCAAGGCCGTGTATTTAGACAACCCATCTGAGGCGATATGGCAAGCAGTAAGTGGCAGTTTTGCTGCAAAAGACAGTGTTTTAGCCATGGAGCGAGCGCTTACCGAGCAGATGCCAAACACCAAATTCAGTTTCGAGCAACGAGGAGCAAGTACCGTAAAAGTATATAGCCGGGAATTTAGTACGGCATACCACCAAGCTCTGAATCAGATGGTGGAACGCAGAATGAAGGCGGCTATCTATCTCGTGGGCTGCTTTTGGTACACCGCTTGGGTGGATGCAGGACAGCCAGACTTAGATTTTGATGCAATGCAGCGCATAGACCTTCGTCCACAGATAGACTCGCTAAGAAGCCTTATGGGCGGCGAGATAAAAGGGCGAATGGAGACTCATTAATA
>DNHN01000158.1 GCA_003485825.1 Bacteroidota bacterium
AAATGAAAAAAGAAATCGAGGAATTGAGATCTGATCTTCACGAAACTAATCTTTTAAATGCTAAACTTCTTTACACAAACAAAATCTTTAGAGCTAAAAACTTAAAAGAAGCTCAAAAGGTTAAAGTTTTAGAAGCATTTGACAAAGCGTCTAATGTTTCAGAAGTAAAACTTATTTTCGAAACTTTAAACGAGGGTATGGTTGTTAACACAACTACCGCTACTCCACTTAGAGAGAATTTAGGTCGCGCTTCAAAAGCAGCTGGTGTTGCTCCATCAAAACAACCTATTATGGAAATTGATCCACAGGTTGCTAGATGGCAGAAATTAGCTGGTATTAAATAATAACTTAATAAATTAATTACAATGTCACAAATTCAATCTCTTTTAGAGTCTGCAGGACAAGGTTGGAAAAATATGCAATCTGACGCTGCACGTTTGGCTTCAAAGTGGGAAAAGACAGGTTTACTCGAAGGTATGTCCAAAGAGGTAGACAAGAACAACATGTCTTTGATCCTTGAAAACCAAGCAAAACAATTAGTAGTAGAGCAATCATCAGTAGGTGGTGGTTCTGGCTACGGTAATTTCTCAGTAGGCAATGGTGCTGAATGGGCTGGTATCGCTTTACCTTTAGTACGTAAGGTATTCGGTCAAATCGCTGCTNNTAAAGAATTCGTTTCTGTACAGCCGATGAACCTTCCTTCAGGTCTTGTATTCTATTTAGATTTCCAGTATGGTGGTGCTAATAACGCTGCTAAAACTCCATTTGCTCTTAATGGTTCACTTTATGGTACTCAAAACGCAAATAACTTCGGTACTGCTACGAGTAACTTAAATGAGACTTTTGGTGCTGGTGGTTTATACGGTGCTGGTAAGTTTACTTACTCTACAAACCAATTCTCATCGTCTTATGTGACTATGACTGACGCAGCTGCTACTTCTGCTTCTATCAATTTCGATAGCAGATTAGACCCAGCTAACTTAGCTGTTATCACTTTAGCTGGTGTTGCTTCTGCACTTCCTGGCTTTGACACTGAAGCTGTACGTGGTTTCGTACCTGCTACTTCTTCTGGTCTTATCGCTCTTGACGAAGTTTACCCAGCATTCACTACTTACAATGCTACTGCTGATACACTTTCTTTCGTAGTTGCTGCTGATGCTGCATTAAACGATGGTGACGAGTGGACAGTATTCTACAATAAGGCTACAGCAATGTCTCCTTACAACGTAGGTGACTTCGAAGCTGGTAACGACTACGCTGTACCTAACGCTGCTAATGCTGCTGAGATCGCGATCCCTGAGATCAACATCCAAATGAAATCTGAAGCTATTGTTGCCAAGACTAAGAAGTTAAAGGCTGTTTGGACTCCTGAGTTCGCACAAGATCTTAACGCTTACCAAGCTCTTGACGCTGAAGCTGAAGTAACCAACATCATGAGTGAGTACATCTCATTGGAAATCGACCTCGAAATCCTTGATATGTTGATCGAAGATGCTGCTGCTGGTACTGAGTACTGGAGTGCTATTAACAACGAAGAGTACAACGGTACTACTTTCGCTGCTAACGCTTCTGGTTTCTACAATACACAAGGCGGTTGGTTCCAAACTTTAGGAACTAAAATGCAAAAGTTAAGCAACCGTATCCACCAGTTAACTCTTCGTGGTGGTGCTAACTTTATGGTAATTTCTCCTGCTGTAGCTACTATCCTTGAGTCAATCCCTGGATTCGCTGCTACTTCTGATGGTGACGTTACTAAAAACTACGCGTTTGGTGTTCAGAAAGCTGGTAACTTGAATAACAGATATGACGTTTACAAAAACCCATACATGAACGAGAACTTAATCCTTATGGGTTACAGAGGCTCTCAGTTCCTTGAGTCTGGTGCTGTATTCGCTCCATACATTCCGTTAATCATGACTCCTCTTATCTACGATCCAGAAACCTTCACTCCAAGAAAAGGTCTCTTAACTCGTTACGCTAAGAAGATGATTCGTCCAGAATTCTACGGTAAGATCTACGTAAACGGTTTAAATACCCTTTAATAGATTAATCTAGAATAAAGAAGAGAAGCCCCGCGAAAGCGGGGCTTTTTTTCATATGTATAATAAACAACTAAAGTTTATATTTTTATGGCTTCCCATCATCACACTGATGAGGTCTTCCAACAAAAGAGAAGACCTAAGACCCCAATTAAGTTCAAAGTTTCATTAAATGAAGAACAAAAAGAAGCAAAAGCAAAAATCTTACAAAATACAGTTACCTTACTAGCTGGTTCAGCTGGTTCAGGAAAAACGTTTCTTGCTTGTCAAATTGCTTTAGAGAAATTATTCACGAGAGAAATTGAGAAAGTTATAATTACACGACCTACGGTGAGTAAGGAGGAAATCGGTTTTTTACCGGGTGACCTCCGCGAAAAAATGGACCCATGGGTACAGCCTATATACCAAAATATGTATGCGTTATATGATAAAGAAAAAATTGAAAAATACATTACAGACGGACAAATCGAAATTGTACCTGTATCTTTTATGCGCGGTAGAACTTTCCTTGATAGTGTGGTTATCGTAGACGAAGCTCAAAACGTTACACACGAACAAATGCAAATGATTGTTACTCGTATTGGTTTACGTTCTAAAATGATAGTATGTGGTGATGATCACCAAGTAGATTTAAAACAGAAAAAAGATTCTGGATTTAGATTTTTATACTCAGCAGCCCGTAGAATAAAAAATATGTGTGCTATTTCTCTTAAAACTAACCATAGAGATCCAATTGTAGAAGATTTAATTAATC
>DNHN01000232.1 GCA_003485825.1 Bacteroidota bacterium
CTATGATAGATTTCCTGCGTTTTTTCAAATGGGTTACCAATTTGAAAAACAGTATTTGAATGAAGGAAACGTACAAGCCTTGTTCGAGTTTATACCGATGATAACTGGACTAGACCAAGGATTGTTTGTTCCTAGTCTTACTGTATTCAATGGAATAAGAGACAATAAAACGGGGCTTGAGTTTGCTGTCGGACCCAGCATTAACATAGCTAACGCATTATACAAGTACCAATATGAAGATGATTATTATACATACGCTGAGTTAAAAGAACAACACCCTAGTGTAGAGCCCGATGACCTAGAAAAAGAATACAAAGCAGACAGCAGAGAGAATCCGCGATTTAAAAGTAATATAGTACTCGCTGCAGGATATTCATTCAAATCTGGAAAGCTTAATATCCCTGTCAACGTTTATGTGGTTCCTGCTAAGGATAATCTTCGTTTCGGCGTATCATTTGGGTTTAATACCAGAAGATAAACACCCGTAAATAGGATTCTTGACTCTAACTATTCTCGGGAACTTAAGTATGTGAAACTAGAAAAGATGCCATCTTCGACACTACATCCTTGAAGTGGATTAGGTGAGTGCTATGTATCTATTAAAGGTTGTCTATTATTTATCTGTAAACTTGCCTCACCGGAGAATAAATAATAGGAAGGACTTACAATCAATGAAATAAAAAAAAACTCTCGGTATTGGCATCTACCGCTATTTGTGGGAACTATATTTGTATGAGTGTACGCATTGGCCAAAGCTTTTGCAGAGCGAAACTATACTAAAATGGTCCAGTTAAAAAGTAACCTTGATTTGAGGAATACCATTTGACGTAAGAAACCATGGGCAGTGGGCTACTTTTAGCCTAAATCATAGATTTCTTGAATGTTGTGAAGGATTTCAGGGAAGTCCAATTTTAGATCTATCAATTTCCCGCTTTGGATATCAAATACCCAGCCATGGACCTGAAGGCCTCTTTCTTTGTATGCCGTTTGTATAGCAGCAGTTTTAGTGAGGTTAACGCACTGTTCTTGCACATTAAGTTCTACCAGTCTATTGTACCTTTCGTCACCCTCAGGGAGGGCATTAAGCTCTTCTTTATGGATTCTGTATACATCTCGTATATTTCTCAGCCAAGGATTCAAAATCCCTAAATCTTGAGCAGTCATAGCTGCTTTTACTCCGCCACAAAAGTAGTGACCACATACCACCACGTGCTTTACCTTAAGTTGATTTATCGCATAGTTGAGCACAGACATGACATTGAGATCTATACTTATGACCATGTTGGCAATGTTTCTATGCACGAATACTTCCCCGGGTTCAGCTCCCATTATCTCTTCAGCGGTAGCTCTACTGTCGGAACATCCGATGTATAATATTTCAGGAGATTGACCTTTTGATAGCTTTTCAAAATAGTTTGTATCTAACGCTAGTTTCCCTTTTATCCAATTTTGATTGTTCTCAAATACTTTGTCTAAATCCATGGTGTAATGATGCTGCTAATATACGTAAAAAGCCCACTCCAAGTCATTGGAGTGGGCTTCTAATAGACATATTCGTCTTTTATTCTTTGATCAGCTTCGTAGAAATCATTCCTTGATCTGTTTGTACATTTACAAAGTAGTATCCTGCCTGTAGCCCGTTGAGGTCTAGTACAGCAATGTTGCTAGCTGTAGCAGTAAGTACTGCTCTGCCAGCGATATCGATAATGCTGATATTTGTAACCTTGTATCTTGCATCTACATTTACTGTTACTTCAGTGGAGGCTGGATTAGGATAAACACTTGCAGCAGTAGAAGATAAAGTTTCATTTACTGATAGAGACTCTAAGGTGATATCTCCATTGATAAGTGCTATTCTAGGACACATATAACCCATTATTGTATCGATGTATGTTCTTCCTTTTTCTGGAGACATGTCTGGATTAGACTGCAGGCTATTCATATGCGCTGTGAATCCAGAACCTGCTGGACCAACCTCACGAGTTGCCAATGCAGATGTAGGACTCCACCATTGCCAAGGACTTGCTTGGTTATTTAGCACCTCATCAGCTACTGGAAGAAGTACAGGGAATAATCCCTTTACCTCTGTATTAATAGTGATTTCATCTGCAGGTGCGTCATATATATAGGCTACAGTTTTTCCGTAGTTAGCTTCTGCAGCTACGGTGTAAGGGTCGTTTGCTTTTATATCTTTAATGGCATCATTATTCCCTACTGTATTGGCTTTTTGTATGTACAAGTTTGCACCTTGCACGTCTACTACAGGTTGATTTGTAGTCGGTACGATTACTGTTCCTTCTGCAAATGGTGCAAAAGCATCTCTTACCGAATGAAAAGATATCATAGGAGCGTCACCAGCTTCTAGCCAAGAGGTGTCTGCAAGTGCACCACCAGCAGTTACTACAGCAGCTACTTCTGTAGATGTTGTAGATGGGCCATACAGGTTAAAAATACCTCCACTTCCGTTTATTTCTCCTACTTGTGCTCTATTAATGTATGATGGACCTGTACCGCCTACTCTAAATTTAGGCAATTCCATTTCCTCATTTTTATCTAGCGTTTCGTATGCCAATGCTACGTATGCACCAGTACCTTCTCCGTACAATACTACCTTGTCAGGATCTATACCGTAAGTAGCAGCATCATCTTTTAGTGTTCTTACAGTTTTCTTTGCGTCATGTATCGCTCTGTATACTGCATTTAATAACTGACCTCTTCTTATTTCTACGTTTGTAGCAAGAGGGTTCCAGCCAAGTCTGTAGTTCATAGACACAGCTACATATCCTCTTTTTGCCCATTCTGTACAAAGTACGATAGCAGAACTATCCACTTTGTGGCCATTAGGTGAACCGTTAATTCCTGGAGGTAAGAAGTTTCCTGTGTGTAAATAAACGATTACGGGTCTATCCGTGCTAGCATCGACAGATGCTTTTGGTTGGTAAATGTCCATTTTTAGATCAGTTACCTTCACCTTAGTCGTATTGGTGTCTAGTGGGTTATAGTGATTTGGAGGTATGGCTTGTCCTGTAGCCAATGCGGTGCCTATAGCCACTAGGTCTGCTTGAATTTGGGCAGCGTTAGATGAGTGCAGCTTAGATGTTAGGAAATCAATATTGGTTCCATAAGTTACATCTGAAGTTACTTCAATGTCCGCATTGGTGTAGATAGGATCTACATACCTTGTTTGAGCAGTTACAGCTGTAGCTGTAAACGCACAAATGATAGATAAAATTAAGTACTTTTTTTTCATTGTTCTATTCTTTGTTTGTTTGTTGTGCCGTGCAATATACTAATTGGGAGTGTTTTATTGTTATTTTTTGAAGACTAAATTATGCTGTGCAGAGAAGTAAACCATGCGGCCTACAAACGGGCCTCCATATACTTGGTAGTTTAAGTTATTGAATACACTACGTTGCGTGTTTTCAATTCCATCGTCAAAGAGTGGCATTATTCCCAGTATATTACTGCCACCGAGTTTGAAGGTCATGTCCCACTTCGGCACCTCGTAGTTGATCTGCGCATCGACCATATCGTAGGTAGGTACAGTGCCAGTAAATTGTGGTGAACCCTCAAAGACGAAACCTTGAATCCACTTATAATTTATACCAAAACCAAAGTTCTCATTTTCAATGAATGGTAGTTTGAGTTTTGTGCCCGAAAAGCTAATGTTAAACTTATGCTCAGGAGTATTAAAAGCAGGTATGATTGGGTCATCAGCCCCTTTTTTATTGAGGACATTCCACGAGTAATTTCCTCCTAGATTATATTTTTTGAAAAAATAGTTGAGTCCTATAGCCACCCCTTGGGTCGTAACCGTTTCTCGTGCATTTGCAGCTACTCTAAATACTTCTATACCTTGAGGTAATCCTGTCTGCTGATCGAATCGTGCATCTATGCCAATGTTATATCCTATGAAATCTTTGTAGGTGGTGAAATAGTATCCCGCGTCTATAAACAGCGATTGGTCGGCGATGTTCCCTTTATAGCCAACTTCAAAGGTTCTCGCTTGCTCAGGACGTATAGGGTCCACGTTGAAATAGGATAGGTTGGATAAATTTATACTAGTAGCAAAGGCGCTTCTAAATGATTCAATAGTGATAAGAGAATCAAAGCCATTGAGGTTACCAAGAAGTGTTGCTCGACCGACATCATACAGCAAATACTGGTCTGCTAATGTTGGATTTCGTATGGCAGAAGAGAACGATGTTCTAAATACATGATTTGGTCTGTGCTTGTAGATGAATGAAGTTGCGGGAGAAGCTAATAAATTAAAATTCTGATTTTTGTCCAGTCTGGAAGTAATGTTGAGGATGAGTCTGTCAGACATCCATCTCTTATCTATACCTGCATATATCCCCGCTTCATAGTTACGAATAACAACGTCTCCGGTGTCGTTTAGAATGGTTCCCTTAGACTCAGGCGCAAACAGCCTGCTGCTCATCCCTACCGTGATAAGACCAAACGTTGGGTTAGGGTCAAATTTATATTCTCCTTGCAGGTGGTATAGTGCAGATTTGTCATAAAAACGTGTCCCGTTTTCGGTAAACAGTCTACCTCTTATGTCATTAAAAGTACTGTCAAAATCTGCAGTGCCGGGTGTTAGTCTATTTCTGTCAGTTACAGCCCTTGCCTTATCGTGGATAGCTGCAACGGCATCTGAGTTATTTTCTATGAATGATTTGTAAAAGGTATTGTACCAGTTTTCTCGAGATCCATGTAAATTTTCATCGTAGGTTGGGTAACCCGGAAGAGCTTCTACGTCTCTATAAAACCCCCCAAAGTTGTTGATTCGCCAGTTGCGGGTATACGCATTATACCATTGGTCTTCAGCAATATGTGCCTCGTTAAGTCTGAATGCTGTAGTCACAATATCATAGGTAGATCCGGCATTTTCATTGGTACTGTAGAGCCGTACAAAGTATTTGTCTTTCTTTTTTAGTTCTAAGTGGTTTTGCCAAAAACGGATGCCTTCAAGTCTATATCTGTTGTCGCCTTGGTATACTGTGTTTCCTGTGCTAAAATTAAACGAGTAGTCTAACTGGACACTATCTGTAAATCGATAGCTTAGTGTTGTGTTTAGTTTTAGGTTGTTAGTAGTGTAGTCTACTAAGTCTTTTTCTTGATATCCTGTCCTGTAAAAGGTACCTAACCCTGTTGCGTTTTCTACAGGATTCACCACGGATGATTGATTGTCGTATTCACTATTCCCGTTGGCGAGTACTTCGTCACCGTATACATTCACTTTATCAAAACCTCCGGGATTATTTCTGCCGTGTTCACTATCTTGGGTAGGATTGTAGTTTTCTGCCTCCCAGTCGTACGCTTGC
>DNHN01000050.1 GCA_003485825.1 Bacteroidota bacterium
GTTATTACTCTGCATGTAGACGATGAGAACTACACGAATAAAGTCCTTCCATATATTCAAGCAAATGTTGACATTGGCTTAGAGCAGATTGTAAAAAACTTAAAGACTAAGTATAAAATAACTTCTAGTGTTGTTAAAAACTTAGATGCTCAGCTTCAGTCTTTCTTAAACGGAGAGTAGTATGAGCAATATATTAGAATTGCTTAGCGATGATGAGAAATACTATGGGGAGTATGGGCAACAGTTTTTGTCCAACTCCGACATAGGAACTCTTTTGAATAACCCTAAAGAGTTTAGAAAGCCAAGACCGGAGTCAAAACCTTTGTTAGAGGGAAGGTATTTTCATACTGCAATACTAGAACCCGACAAGATAAAGAATTTTACATTGGTAGATTGTGCCTCTCGAAACACGAAGGTCTACAAGGAGGCTCTTGAGGATAGTGGTGAACAGATGCTTATGCTCACCAAAGAAGCTGAGGAGATTGATTCATTGACCAAAAGTATGATAGGCAACTATTCTTTTTACGAGTCTATTTATGCTGATGGTAATAAATATGAGGTTCCAGGGATTCAAGAAATCAAGGGTCATATGTGGAAGGGGAAGTGTGATATTATCATGCATAAGGAAGAAATCCTAATCGACCTCAAGACGACTAGCAAGCTCGATGATTTTCGTTTTTCCGCAAAGCGGTACAACTATGATAGCCAATGCTTTATCTATGAAAGGATTTTTGGAAAGCCTATGGTATTTTACGTTATTGAGAAGGGTACACACAGACTTGGTAAGTATACACCATCGGTGGATTTTATCAGAGGTGGAGAGCAGAAGCTTGAGAGAGCTCTGGAGGTGTACGGCAAATTCTTTGCTGAAGATGCACCTGAAAATGTTGACAATTATTTTATTTCGGAAGTATTGTAGGGACTGCTCAGCCTTACAATCATTTTATAAATGAGCATTAATTATATATATATGGCAGAGGACAAAATATTTGCTGATGGATTTCTTTTTAAGAAGAGAGAGACTGCTCCCGAATGGGTTGTTGGCTCTATGAGTGTTAAGGTTGATGAAGCTGTAGGCTTTTTAACATCTAACGCCAAGAACGGATGGGTAAATCTGAATGTAAATCAGTCTCGTGGTGGTAAATACTACATCGAGCTTGACACATTTGTGCCTAAGAAAAAAGAAAACGGATCTGCTCCACAAAAAGAAGTAGACCTACCATTCTAATTATTGGGGGGCGTTTAAACGCCCCCCTTTTTTATACTACAAAAACATGAGTGAAGGAATTATAACCATATTCAGGAACATTAAAGAGACTGAGCAACCTTTTTACAGGGGTGTTGATGCTATTCTTGAGAGAATTCGCAACGGAGCTTCAAAAGATCTGATCAAAAAGATACGGACATTAAAAGATAAGTCTGAAATTAATCAATTAAAGCAAGAATTACCTGCAATTTGTTTTTCTGGCAAGTTTACAAAGCGTTCTGACGGCTCTATAGCCTCACATAGTGGGTTTGTGTGCCTAGATTTCGATGGATATACCAAGCAAAAGGAACTTTTAGAGCAAAAGGAACTGCTTTCTAAGGATAAATATGTGTATTCTGTCTTTATAAGCCCATCTGGAAAGGGATTAAAGGCTTTAGTGAAAATACCTCAAGACATTGATAATCATAGGAATTACTTCAACTCCTTAGAGAATCACTTTAACTCTGAAAACTTTGATAAGACTAGCAAAAACATCTCTAGAGTCTGTTATGAGTCGTATGACCCACTGATTTATCTTAACGCCACATCTAGTGTTTGGACAAGCTTAGAGGAGCAAACATACCCAGAGCTTGACAAGTATAGAGACCGACCAACCATACCGATTACAGACGAGAATAAGATTGTAGAGATCCTTCTAAAGTGGTGGGATAAAAAATACCCTATGGTAGAGGGCCAAAGGAATCACAATATTTATGTCCTCGCCGCCGCTCTAAACGACTTCGGTGTTAATAAGTCATTGGCAGAGTACGTCACCAACAACTACCAGACAAAGTCTTTCCCTCTCTCTGAAATTAAAAGAACTATTGATAGTGCATATGCTCAGAGTCAGAAGTTTGGCAGTAGGTACTACGAGGATGAAGAGAAGGTCTCTCAGATAAAGACAAAGCTCAGGGGTGGTGTGCCAAAAAAAGAGATCCGTCATCAACTAGAGGAGTCCAATGTAGATGGCGGTATAATCGACTCCGTAATTTCTCGCATTGAGGAGGAGCAGTCGAGTCAAAAGTTTTGGACAAAATCAGACAAGGGCATTGTTAAGATAGTTCACATACTGTTTAAACAGTTCCTTGAAGATAATGGCTTTTACAAATATAATCCTGAAGGGAGTAAGAACTATGTGTTTGTGAGGGTAACCAATAATTTGATTGACCACACTTCCGAGAAGGAGATTAAAGATTTTATTCTAGACTACCTCTTAACTCTTGAGGATGCTTTGATTTATAACTACTTTGCTGATAACACTAGATTTTTTAGAGAAGACTTTCTCACCCTACTTTCCTCTATAGATGTATACTTTATTGCCGATACCAAGAGTGCTTGTTATTTATACTATAAAAATTGTGCATTAAAGGTTACCGACCAAGAGGTTACAAGCATAGACTATATAGACTTGGGAGGGTATGTTTGGAAGGATCATGTAATTGATAGAAACTTTGATATTGGCGATGTTAACAGTTGTGATTTTGAGCAGTTTATTGCTAACATATCAGCTCATGATGTGAATAGAATTAAAAGCATGGAAAGCACACTCGGGTTTCTGATGCACGGATACAAGGACTTGTCTTTCTGCCCAGCAGTCATACTTAATGACGAGGTTATCTCAGATAATCCTGAAGGAGGGACAGGTAAGGGTCTTTTAATGAACGCATTGTCTCAGATGAAGAAGCTGGTGGTTATTGATGGAAAGGCATTTACTTTTGAGAGGTCATTTGCTTATCAACTTGTGTCTGCAGA
>DNHN01000120.1:0-1251 GCA_003485825.1 Bacteroidota bacterium
AGTAAAAAAACTAGACGGAGGTAACAGTGTAGGTAAATTTACAATGGCCACTAACGAGAGCTACACCAATAAGAAAGGTGAGAAAGTAGAAGACACCCAATGGCACAATATCGTGGCTTGGGGCAAGACCGCAGAGCTTATGGGTGACCTGCTTACGAAAGGTAAGGAAGTAATGGTAGAAGGTAAACTCACAAGCCGAAGCTGGGAAGATAAGGATGGGAATAAGCGGTACATCACCGAAGTAGTAGTAAGTGAGTTTTTGCTTCTTACTCGTAAAGAGGAGGTGAGTACTTCAGACAAGGAAGCGGCAGACTTGCCTTTTTAGCACCCATTTATCAACCGCAAACGGTCATTGGTAAATGGCGTGTAACTCTACATACATAAGACCGTTATACAACTGTAAGAATAGAACAAGTAGTTTTTTAGTTGAAGTAAGACCCATCTGCTCTGGTAGGTGGGTTTTTTAGTTTAACCCTAAGTCTGAAATCAAGTATTTCAGGAAGGGACAAACACAAAAAAGCCAGAGTAGTGCTACTCTGGCTTTTTTACGGTTATCCGGTTAGATTATTTTAGAATCTGAGCCGTATGATCTTTGGTTTTTACTTTTTCGATGATGTCAGCTATGTTACCTTCTTCGTCTATGATGAATGTAGTACGAGCTACGCCCATATACTGTTTGCCATACATGCTTTTCTCTACCCACACGCCGTAGGCTTGAATAGTTTCCTTCTCCGTATCTGCTAGCAAATCAAAGGTCAGGTTATACTTTTCTATAAATTTCAAGTGCTTCTTTTCAGTGTCCGGGCTGACGCCTAGCACAGCGTAGCCTTGCTTTTGCAGTGCTCTATGATTTTCGGTTAGATTACATGCTTGTGCAGTGCATCCGGGAGTATCATCTTTTGGGTAGAAGTAGAGGACTAGTTTTTTACCTGAGTAGTCTGCTAGAGATACTTTTTTACCTTTTTGATTGACTCCGCTAAATGCCGGAGCTTTATCGCCTATTTGTAATGTTGACATGCTTACAAAACAATGTAAAAAAGAATTGGATTTAGATATTAATTAAAGATTTGTAAGGACGAGGGTATATGCTACAACACACAGACGCTAGAAGATCTGGTATCTTTGTTTTCTAAGTTAGAAGAGTAGTAGCTTTTCCTAGAGTGTCAGGCTTTTGGTGTATTCAGTTTTATTCCCTTTACTGTCTTTTACCACTAGCTTAAATTCGTGTGTACCCTCTTTTATCCATTTCGG
>DNHN01000120.1:1290-5086 GCA_003485825.1 Bacteroidota bacterium
TCCACTCAGGTTATCAGACACCCTAAACTTGAAGTTTCGTCCTATGTTTAGTGGTGTAAGTTTAGGTGCTTCGTCATCGTAAGTGATGGCGTACTGTCCCAGAGATCTGGTTTTGAAGTTTAGCTTATTGCCTGTAAGTGTGCCGCCCTCGTAATAGGTGCGACTGCCATCAAAACTTACTGCACACAATTTGTCGCCATAGGCTATCCATTCTGCAGGTATCGTTCGGCTTACTTGTATGTACGTATGTAGCGGAGTATAGCCAAAGTGCATCTGAAAGGTCTCACTTAGCATTTTAGGCTTTTTAGGAGCGGTCGTCATTCTCAAGTCGAACGGATGGTACACTGCTTTTTTAGGTATAGAAATATCCCAGTTTTGATACGAGAAAGAAGCGCTGCCACTTACACGTTTTACCTCACTGTATACTTGCTGAGCAGGAGCTTCTAATACTTTGGCAGTGGTATCTCCTACGGCCACCCATGTCACTGAATCCATAAGGCCTGCGTAGTCTTGAATGTAGAGCTTCATCTGCACAGAGTCGCCTTCGCGGAGGTAAATTTCCCCATTTTGCTGCTGCTTATAGTAGGGAAGAGGATTGTAAGGCTCTTTAAATAGTCGGAAGTAGGTCTTCCCCTCTTTCCACTTTAGGTACGGGTCGGTGTGCGTGTAGATGTACCTTCCTTGATCAAAGTTAAACTTCTCTATCTGATACTCGTACAAGAGCTTACCGTTAGCCGTTAACCAACAGTAGTTGACTCCAAGTACATTTCTTTTGTCTGTGAAATAGTCGTCTGTGAATAGGCCGAAACTATAGTTGCCGGGTTGTAGGTTTAATGTTTTGGTATTTTTCAGGTATTCGCTCCACTTACTCATAGTAGTGTAGGCGTAGTTGCCTCTGGTGTACAAGGTCTCTTTGTCTTTGAGGTATACACTTACGCGTTTTATTTCTGGCTTTAGCTTATCTGCTACGTAAAGACCGTGCAGCAGTGGATTGGTACTTTGGCCTTTCCCGTTTCTAATCTCAAAGTGTAGGTGTGGTCCGCCACTGCCTCCAGTATTGCCGCTGATTGCGAAGTTTTGACCTTTGGTCACTTTTATTTCTCCTGCTTTCGGATAGAGTTCTATCTCAAATTTTCGTTGCTTGTACTGAGCCTCTTTTGCGTAGTTGGCTAGAGCGCCGGTAAATTCTTTGAGGTGTCCGTAGACCGTGGTGTATCCATTTGGATGGCGTATGTAGACTACTCTTCCGTAGCCCGTGGTGCTCACTTTTACCCGTTCTATGTAGCCATCTGCTGCAGCCAGTACTTTCCAGCCTTCCATGCCGCCAGTGCGTATATCTAACCCCGCGTGAAAGTGATTTCCTCTCAACTCGCAGAAGGTGCCGGATACGTATATGGCGCTATCAAATGGATTACGGAAGTAGTCTTGAGCGTAGTAATTTTTGTTTCGCGTAAAAGTATACTGACTCCCCTTTTTTGACATACTGAGTGTGGGAGGTATAGGTGTTTCTGAGAAATCATCTATAGGTTTCAGGTCTATCTCTGCGGAGTCTATGACTTCGCTCTGAGCTTCTTCTGGGGTTTCTCCATCGGTACTCGTCTGCTTGCATGCAGAAAAGAGTGATATAGTGCCTATGAGGAGGAGTCTGTATGTGCTAAAATTATTTTTCACTGAGCTGTGTCTGACCTTTACTGTGCGAAAGTAATAAAGTGGTCTTTGCAGTTTTTCAAGATGTAAACATACCGATGATATAGTAGGACAAAAATTAGATAAAATTTGGTGTAGTAAAAAAATAGGATAACTTTATGTAGAGCAGCATAGATAAAAATATTATCATAATAAAGATAATTTAAGTATCTAAATAAAACTCGAAGAGGCACGTTATACTTAGCATTTAATAAATTTTACAATATGAACAGATCTTCATTTATCATCGAAAAGGGAAACGGGAATTTCAACTTAGAATTGTACTCTGCGGACAATTATTTATTGGTACGAAGTAAGCCATTTACTACACTCCGAGAGTGCGAAAAATTCATAGATACACTGAAGGTGCACATGTGCTTTCAGACTAATTTTTGTAGAAGTAAGAGTAGATTAGGTCAGTATGGTTTTGAGATACGCACCTGCTGGGATGAGCTTATAGGCTGCAGCCTATGGTTTCAGACACGTGAAGATCGTGAACTCGCTATGCAGCAGGCTTTCGTAGCGAATAAGGACGCTGCCTTCATAGATAAGAAAATGTATGCTCAAGCTCCGCAGCAGTTATCACTTCTTGGAGTGGCATAGCATGTCTAGAGAGCTGTTCTATTGTAGATGGGCCTCATTGTTTAAACTATGATTGTCTTCTCTGCGGTCAAGAGTTGCTTTGAGACTGAAACGACCTTCGATAAATATTTTTATCACGATAGACGTCTAACAGTGGAAATGTGAGTGCTACTCTATCTTCACATTCCTAGTGTTGTTTAAAAATATAGGGTCAGGTTTTTTATCCCCTTTTACTTTTAAGTCAGTAATCCTCAGATCTGATACATCATCTATGACCATAGCAGGTCGGTAGTCTCCCTTCTCGATTTTGAGACATATATTTTTCATAGTAATCCCTTCTACGTGCCGGATATAAAATCCCCAAGCAGGTAACTCTCCAAACATAGAAAACTCTGGATAGGTAGTAATTTTCTCTGGTATCGAACGTATGCGGTCTGTCGGCATATTGGCGTATCCTGGATTACCACCACCAGGATAGATAATCGTAATGTTTTCAAGTGTTACGTCTTGTATAGGATGACCGGGGATACCAGTAATTGAGGACGGGAATACATTGTGAAAGTAGGGCAAAACAGGGCCCCTGATTTCATAGTTTATATCGGGTTGGACTAGCGGTACAGTTACTTTTAGATTGCGTATGATGACATTTTTGAGCATCCCCGGATTTTGTGCGCCTCGTATCTTTCCTATGCGAAGGAATATGGCATTGCCTGTGTTTTTAGCAGTAATGTTTTCTACCAGTATGTTTTCAAGAATCCCACCTTGCATAGCTTCTATGGCGATGGCAGAGCGATAAGTGTCGTAAATAGTGATGTTGCGCACAGTTATGTTTCGCATATCACATACAGAGGAGGTGCCTAGTTTTATCGCACTAGCGCTGGACCGTACTCTGCAGTCTGCTATGTATATGCTATCGCAATAGTAGGACTTAGAGAAGTCCTCTGATTTTATGCAGATGCCGTCGTCTGAGGAGTTTATATCACAGTTAGTCACCCTTACATTTTTGGAGTCTACTAGATCTAGGCCGTCATTATTCCAGTAGGCATCGCTTTCTACTTTTATCTTATCAATGATCAGCCGGTTGCATCTTTCGTAGGTTTGAACCCAGCAAGCAGAGTTTTGTAAAGTGACACCAGACACCGCTACATTCTTACATTGCCAAAAATGAATAAGTTGAGGACGCAAATTCCATTTGGGTCTTCTTTCTACCAAATTATAGTCTGCACTATCTATCTGGCCTGCATAGAAAAGGCTATCCAAATGCAGGGCCAATTCAGCTCCTCTTCCGTTTATAGTGCCGGCGCCACTTATGGCTATATTCTCCACTTCTTTGGCTTGAATTAGCGCTTTCCACTTAGATACTTTGGAGTAATCATTCGGCTCTGCACTCCCAAGGAGTATTGCGCCCTTATTCAGGTGAAGTTCTACATTGGATTTCATAAATAAGGTCCCTGACACAAACTCACCTTTGGGGATGATGACCCTGCCTCCGCCATTGCTATTTGCGTGGTCAATTGTTGCTTGAATA
>DNHN01000024.1 GCA_003485825.1 Bacteroidota bacterium
CGGAGGTCTAGAAGTTGCCAGCGACCGCCTACTCAAGCTCATAGACAAAGGAGTGTCGGTAGAGCAGGTAGCTCGTGTAACCCGAAACTTTACCGAAACGGGCATTATGGTGCATTCCTATCTTATGTACGGATACCCTACGCAGACTGTGCAAGAAACCATTGACAGCTTAGAAATGGTCCGCCAACTCTTTCAGGCAGAAGTAATCCAATCGGGATTTTGGCATCAGTTTGCACTTACGGCACATAGTCCCGTAGGGTTAAATCCGGATGCTTATGGAATTACACCACACTTAGAAAAAATCACTTTTGCGAATAACGATGTGCAGTTCACCGATAGTACAGGCATAGACCACAGCCAGTTTAGCTTTGGGCTAAAAAAATCGCTCTATAACTATATGCACGGCATCTGTTTTGACACGCCTTTAAGAGAATGGTTTGATTTTGACACGCCTGCTCCGAGTATAGATCCCGAGTACATAGCCCATTGCTTGGATGATGAAACTACACATCTGCCTAGAGCTACGGATAAATTAATCTGGATAAATGCACTACCTCGCGTAACCCAAGAGGAAGATTTTGTCACCGTCACCTTCCATACCAAAAAAGCATCTGAAACCATAGAGCTAGACACCGATCTTGGCCTTTGGCTGGCTGAGTGGCTTGAGGAAATGCACTACTCTACTGAAGAGACCATTACCTTCAAACAGTTTAAAACTTCCTTCGAAGAAGAATACGACGACATAGAAACACTGTGGGACAGTGAGGTGATGGATATCGTGAGGGAAATGGGGTTGTTGGTATTGTAGAAAAATTTACCACTAAGTAATTTTTAAAGTGGACACTCTTTGTTTTCGTTTAGAAGAGAGACATTTAGTGTTTTATCCATATTCTTAAAAAGGTCATTAAGGTGTTTATCTTCGATAATCATTTCAAATATCGCTACGATACATAATCATTATACGCTAACTAATGATTTAGACCAAACGTAAGCACACTACTTTGTTGCCAAGCCTTAACGCAACCCCAAAGCGGAGCGTGGAATCTAATTTAACATCTCGAAGTGACTCAGTGACGCAGCGTAAAAAAAACGAAGTCTAACAATAATTTCTTAAATTCGAGGAATGAAAATAGTCTTGACATTCTTTCTCATAATCACTTCATTCTTTGTAAACTCTGATGTAAATACAGGTAATTTATCCTATTCCAATTTTACCGTGAATGACAACTCTATGGCAGAGTTCCTTAAAGACATCATTGAAAAGGAAGGAATAAAATCGTATACCGTTATGTATAAAGACCCGAAAAAAAAGCAAAAAAGGACTTACTTTGAGTGTGTTTTCCCCGGCAACAATTTTATTTCGTTTGGGGAATCAGGAAATCTAACAGATATAGGGTTTAATCTTAATCAGCTTGTTCGCTACTCCGTATTCAAAAAAAGATTTTAAGCGAGAAGAATCTATAAGTAGACTAGAATTAATTTTTTAAACCTATGTACAAAGACATCATAAACTACGAACTAGCTGAAGGAGTGACCGAAGAGCATCTCATGCAAGTAGCTGGCCAAATCCTTTCCGAATGGATGAAAGACTTGGACGGTTTTATCTCTTGGGAAATCAATAAGAATAAAGATGGTGGATATACCGACATCGTATCTTGGGTTAGCAAAGAAGCTGCTTTAGTAGCCAACGAAGAAATGAAAAACATACCCAACGCTATGGACTGGTATGCGTGCTACAAAATGGAAACCATCAAAAGCCAGAATGTGATATTGGTGGGGAGGTTTTAATAAAAAATAAAAGCGTTAAAGCATTTCGAAGGTAGATGTTCTCACCCCCTATTCTTTCTTACTAATTGAATGGTAAAGTTGTGTGAGTGGTGTGTTTGACACTTAAACTTGAGTTTGTTACAGTACTTCCCACTCAAAGGTAGGATGACCTGATTGTCCTTTAGCGTTATAGAAATTCACAAAACGTAGCTTACATTTATATCCAGCATTCGTCGATATGAGGTAGGTTTTATTCTCGAGTATCTCATAGACCCCAGACCCTGTCGAAGGGCGATTAAAGAATTTCCAATCCCATCCTATGATATCTTTTTTGGAAGAAAGTCTTATTATATCAAAGTTTTCGTTTTCTACTTCTCCAAAAGGCTCTTTCAATTCGTAACATAATGTTTTTCCCTGTATAGCTCCATACACCGAGTAGTCGATGGTAATGTTGTCTATAGTTACTAAATCTGTATACTTACCAAATGCAACATCGTATTCTGTTTCAGTAGGCAAATCCAAAGTGCTCTTCTCTCGTATATTGTAGTAAAAAGAGGTTTGGTTTACCTCCTCAAAAAACTCGTAGTCAGAACCTATGGCATTTTGCCATATTTTAACACCTGAAGGAGTACGCTCAAAACGCACTGAAGTAAGTCCTATTGGATTAAACTCATTGTCCAAGCCATAATCCACTACATAAATCTGGTTTTCTTTTAACTCCCACTGGGTAAGAGAGTCATACGCATCGTAGGTTAAATATCTAAATCCAAGATTTACGGTATCCTCCAAACTGTCCCATGTATCATTAAACTCTGCTACTCGCATACTGCGGAAATAGTTGAGACGAATCACGTTTTCATCTATATAAAAATCCCAATCCATTGGGCTTACCTCTGCCACTACTGCTTCATTATCAAATGAATAAAAGGCAACTTTATTTTTGTATTCGCCTGCATCTAGCGTCACAGACTTACTTATTCTAGGAGTAGGCGTTACCGCTTCATCTTTTGGAAAGCATGCAGCTAATAGAAGTATGGATAGGTAACTAGTCTTTTTTAAATAATTCATAACGTACATTTATAAAATAGGTTCTACCTGGGCTTATTGAGATAAAACTGGTACTAGGCGTATGTGCTCCTACTTCCGTAGTATTGGCATTTATATTTATCACACCCAATACATTCCTTGCCCCTAGGGTTACTCTTAGCTTATTATTATTAAAACTCTTGTTGAACGTAAAGTCAAGCATAGAGTAAGCATCTTGCTGTTGTATGTTCACATTAGCACTATCTGTATTGCTAAATACCCGAGATACTTCTCCGAAATAATTGAAAAACAGATTAGCTGAAAGGTTTTGTTTACTCCAAGTGTAGGTTGGGTTTATAACAACCTGTGGTGAGAAGAAAAACTCTTTCTTGCTCCCCTCTACCCCATTGTAAACTCC
>DNHN01000309.1 GCA_003485825.1 Bacteroidota bacterium
CCTGTATTTGAGTTTTTGTAGGTAAGGTCTCTAGAGAAGTTCACATATCCTCCATCGAGTCCGGCTCCGATGAAAAAGCCCTCTGCTATGAGGTTAGTAGCGTGTCTTTTTCGTTGATAAAAGCGCAACTCTATGCCGCCTTCTACTCCGTAGTTAATATCTATTTCGTTCAACCCGTTGAACGGTACTACGACATTGAAATTCACCGTTGGTAGATTATTCTGATTGGCTTTCATTGGAGATATTTCATAATCCAATCGTAGTTTTTGTATTCCTATGCCTATCAGGTTTAGTGCATCTAATTTTAAGATTTTATAATCTCCTTTTTTTACAGGATTTACCGGAGTAGTATCTTGGGCTATACTGCTCAGCGAAAGTGCTACTAAAAGCGTCAGTGTGATTATTTTTTTCATATTATTGGTTTGGTCTAGAGTGATACGAAGATAAGTTTTACTTTTATTTTATGGTGCTCAGTAGGGTTAGGACACCTGCTGGTGATATGCTATATTGGGATACTCCGCTAGAATGAACTGCGAGTAATGTGTTGTTTTTTAGGATGACATCATAGCATCCTAATAGCGGAGTTTGACTTTTATAGCTGGGTGATTCAGGAGTGGAAATGTCAAAGCATTTTATCTTATCGTTATCACATATAAAGAGATAATTTTGGTAGATACCTAGTCCTATTGGGTTTTCTAAGTCTATACTTTTTTCGTTATAAGGGTTGCTTATAGTGCTAATATTTATGACATCCAGTTGATTTGCTCCTCTCCAGCACTGCTGACCGGTGCGAAGAGTAGCGTACGCATGAACTCCTTTGACGACTACTGGGTCACAGCTCGTGATATGTACATAGTTAGATACAAACTGAGGTGTAGCCGCATTGCTGATGTTATAGATAAGGACCCCGTTTTGAGTGCCGAGAAAGAGGTGGTCACCCATAGCAAATATAGTCTCTACTCCTCCAAAGAGCGGGATAGCACCTGTGTATTCGGGCTGTGCTGCATTACTAAGAGAGTAGCTGTAGAGTTGATGATCTGTGGCTATATAGAGGTAGTCGTTTGCTATAGTAAATCGAGCAAGGGAACCTCCACTTCCAGTGGTGCTCCCTCCAGAAGTTTGTGATGTGGAATTAACCGGGGAAGTGCCATCTTCTGAGCAACCTATAAACATAGCTGCTAAGAAAATCAATGCGAATAGTTGGTAGCGGATTTTCATATTTAATTTATAAGGTAACATGAAGGTTTTGGCATTTGTACTTTTTCCCAGTTGATGATGATTCCTTTATTTTGGTCTACACACTCAAAATAGATGCGGTTGGAAACTATATCGTCTGTCAAGGAGCTCGGAGGCTTCTGCTGACTGGCAGAGGAGAGGTAGCGATTGTCTAAATGAGTGACGTTGATGTTATTCAAATCAGAGATGTCTATCGTAACTAGACCTGCACTTAAATCAGCATAAATGAACTGCTCTTTTATCGCGATATCGATGTTGCCAGGAATGGTAATAAATTGTAAAGGCTTAGGTGCAGTTTGATCCGTATTGTCATAGACATGAACTCCTTTGCCTACCTCATTGATAAAGAGTAATTCATTGAAGACATATATTTTTCCTATATTGTTTAGTTCTTTGGGTTGCTCAGATTTTATAATGGCATTAAAATCTGCTAACGTTCCGTAGACCGGTCTTAAGCCTACAATCTGCTCTATATCTTGCTCCGTGCAAGACGCTAAAACGATGAAGAGAAGCAGTATCCAAGTGTTTTTTTTCATGGCTCAAATTAATTTTCGAAATGGTTCTACGAGATTACAAATTTATTTGCACATGTTTGCTATGGTAAAGGCAAATAGTAGTAAAAAGGGAAAATTGGGAACACCATGAATAATACAAAGGAAGAGCAAGAAAAAGAGCTGCTCGCGCAGCTAGAAGGTGATGTAAAAATTCTGAGTGCAGAGCTGGCTGAGACAGTGAAAGCTATAGTGGATGGAGGGTACTCTAAATTTCCAATTCTTATAGCACACATAGAAGATATAGCGATAGCTCAGAAGGTGATTGATAAACAGGAATCACAGTCGTATTATAGTTTTAGCGCCAGTACCATGGAGGAGATGATTACGCGCAAAATTATATTGGAAGACCGCAAGGAAGATTTTGAAAAGCAGTATAAGGCGCATGCGGATGATTATTGTATACTCTTACTACATCCGGAGACTATGAAGTTTATCTTCGCTAAAAAGAAAATGTAATGGAAAAATTACAACCCAAGGTAGCCATTGTTATTCTCAACTACAATACGCGTGCGTTATTGGAGGAGTATCTCGATAGTGTTATAGCCACATCTTATGTAAATAAGGAAGTTTGGGTGGTGGATAATGCAAGTACAGACGACAGTGTATCCTACTTGCAGCAAAGATTAGCGTATATTAAACTATTAGTGACTCCAGAAAACTATGGGTATGCAGGTGGGTATAACTGGGCACTTAATCAGATAGACGCAGATTATTATGTATTGCTAAATAGTGATGTGAGAGTTGCTGAAAATTGGCTTTCCTCTTTAGTGGAAATGGCACTATCAGATACTCAAATAGGTGCTATACAACCGAAGATATTGGACGTTAAAGATTCGCATAAATTTGAATATGCAGGAGCCTCTGGAGGGTTTCTAGATAAATGGGGGTATCCGTTTTGTAGAGGTAGAGTATTTGATACGTTGGAAAAAGATGAGGGTCAGTATGACGAGCCTTTGCAGGTGTTTTGGGCTACGGGTGCGTGTATGTTTGTGAAGGCGGACGTATACCACAAAGTGGGTGCTTTAGATGAGGATTTCTTCGCCCATATGGAGGAAATAGATCTGTGCTGGCGGATGCAGCGAATGGGGTATAAAGTAATGGTGCAGCCTAGCTCTGAGGTGTTTCATTTAGGAGGAGGTACATTGACGGAAGGGTCGGACAGAAAGTATTTCTTAAA
>DNHN01000159.1 GCA_003485825.1 Bacteroidota bacterium
CACATAGAAACTGCTATGAGACCGGGCACGCATCACCTCATCTTGTATGACTTTGCTCAGAATGCTAGGCTACCTCAGAAGGATATTCTAAGAGACATACGTGATGAAAACGGCAATCTCATAAATAGCACTTTACAGAGTATTGCAGATCAGATTTTTATGTTTGGTACACAGTTTAGAAGTACAGACTATAGGTATCCATCCGGAGTAGCTCAAAAAATAGCAGCTGGGAAAGGCTTGGACCTTAACTCTCATTACGTGAACTATGGCACAGAAGACATCATGGGTGAGGTATATGTAAACCTGCATACTGTAGATCAAAGTGAGGTGCAGTACGAAGCTCAAAACCTTTTCTTAAACAAATTAAACATTAACCTCCCACCGAAGCAGGAGACTACACTAAATTCTGACTATACGTTTAACGATACGCGCAGCGTATTTATGCTTACAGCCCATGCGCACAAGCACATGACCGAATTTAAAATTTACATAAAAGGCGGGGCCCGCGACGGGGAGTTAGTCTATTACACCAACGACTGGGAGCATCCAGAGATAAAACAATACGATCCTCCTATTGAGTTGAATCCGGGAGAAGGTTTTAGAGGAGAGGCTACATACAACAACACGACTAATGAGACCAAGCGTTTCGGGCTGCTGAGTACCGATGAGATGATGATTATCTTTGGCGGATACTACCAGAAGTAAGTAGACAAATGTAAGAGTTTAGGCAGCTCTTAACTTGGCCTATCTGACTATTATCGTTAGACTACACTCCACCAATTGCGGAACAAGTCTCAGCAACCAAATGCCCATTTATAAAGCTGAGGTAGCGATTTTGTCCACTGGCATAAAACTCGTTTGAACAAAAATTTAATTCCTGAACAGTACCTATCAATAGCTTTTTAGGTTAAACCCAAATGTCAAAAATCGATCTTCTTGTTTTTGGTTTTCTATCACGATACTCTCAAAAGCATGCCGGTAGTTCACCTTGAAGTTTAAATATTTCCAAATGGGAAATTCTACACCAAGGTCAGCCTGCCAGCGATAATTATCACTTTGCTCTAGTGATGGCTGAAAATAAACCTCGTGATTGAGTATTACTTTATCTTCTGCCAAATGATATTTACCATTTGCCCAAATAGTGCCACGAAATGTATTGATAAGTCTACTCCCATCATACGGAGAATAATTAAAGTCTGTCTTTGAAAAATAGGTCTCTTCATACTCACTGGAAAGTGATAATTTTAACCAGTATTTTTCTTTCTCTAGAAGTTGAAAAGTAGCTCCTGCTCCGAACAGATAGCGTAAATCAATCTCTCTACGAAAATTGGTACTTACAAAACCCAATACAAAGGGATATATCTTCCGCTCTGGATGCAGGTATAAAAAGTTAAGACTTAGAATATCTTCATCCGCCTTATTCTTGCCAAACTCCTGATAAACATAGGAGTTTTGATTTTTAAAGAATAACTTCTTCGAAGGTTTAAAACTAAACTCCGTTTTTGCCCTGAAAATCACTGTTTCTACATTTCCACCTTGATAAAACCCAGTTAACGAAAGACCAGCTCTTACCCCCAATGTATCACTTTCATTAATCTGTGCTGAAAGAAAGGTGGGTATGAACAGGAAAATGTAAAAAACACTTTTCATATTATTCTGCCGTAAAATTACTTTTTTATCAATCATCCGAAAAATATTTACCTGCCTTTTAACGCTATTCTAAACTACCCTTGATACAGAGCATATCAACTCTAGACCTTCAGTTAAGCAGGCAAGCACAGCCAATTAAGACAAACTGTGTATGCACGTTTACTATTACTGCGCCAAATATTCATAATGTGATTATTTACTAGTAAGCTTCCCATTCATAAATCGCCCTTTACTAAAGATACGCACTCCAGTATCCTTACCCTTTCTCAGTTCACGCTGTTCTTCTATGGGCAAGGCTGCAATAGTTTTACACTCCTCTGAGCATGTTCCTGCGTATTTCTCCGCACACTTTGGGCATTGGATAAAGAGTAAATTACACGCCTTGTTTTTGCAATTCGTGTGGTCATCAAAAGACTCACCGCACTGATGACACTCAGCGATTACATCTTCAGTGATCCGTTCATTTAGTCGTTCATCAAAGACGAAATTCTTTCCAATAAACTTATTTCGAAGCCCTTTTTCTTTGGCATCCCGTGCATATTTAATGATTCCACCTTCCAAGTGGTATACGTCTTTAAACCCTTTATGCTTGAGATAAGCGCTCGCCTTCTCACAGCGAATCCCTCCCGTGCAGTACATTACCACAGTCTTATCTTTTTGCTCTGCCAGTTCTTCTACGACTAATGGCAGCTGATCTCTAAACGTATCTACATCTGGGCACCACGCTCCTTCAAAATGACCCACTTCACTCTCGTAGTGGTTTCGCATATCTATGAGCACTGTGTTATCTTCATCTGTCAACTTATTAAAAGCCTCAACATCCAGATAATCGCCCGGTTTACTTACATCAAAAAGATCATCATTTAGTCCATCAGCGACTATCTTATTTTTGACTTTAATGGCTAGTTTAAAAAACGATTTACCGTCATCATCTACAGCATAGTTTAATCTCACCCCGTCTAAGAAAGTGATGTTGGCTAGTTCTGTCTTGTAGGCATCTAAGTTGGCTGTCGGCACACTAAGCTGCGCGTTTATCCCTTCATTAGCTACATAAATTCTGCCGAGTACTCCCAGCGGATTCCAGTAATAAAATAAATGGTCTCTAAACAGTTGGGGATTGCCAATACTGGCATACTTATAAAAGGAAATTGTAGTGCGCTTTTCATCACTGTTTTTAATTTTCTCCTTCAGCTCGTCCCCATTAATAGTATTATGCAATTTCATGTTACACCCTTTTTAATGGTGCTGCAAAAATAAGCGTGTGAGGTATTTTTTCTAACTTCGGCCGATAGATAAAGCCATATTATGAAAAATATCATATTTACACTTAGCCTAGCTATTCTCAGCACCTCACTATTTGGACAAATCATTCAAGTGGAGGAAATAAATGCCCCATGACTCAGGGAACTAACCGAGGGTTTAAGGTACTCATACCCGAAACAACGAACAAGGACGCCACTAAAGCATGGGGCAAACTGATGAAAGAATACAATTCCAAAACAGATAAAATCAAAACAGCAGAAGATTATTTAAGTCCAGATGCCAGCATACCTCTCTCGGAGAAGTCCTTATAGATGTATATGCGCAATTTCAAGAGACACCCGAAGGAACCTATATTACTGCTTTTTTTTGACCTTGAAGGAGTTAACCTCAATAGTGACATGCACAAAGAAAAGACAGCTGCGGTCATAGAATTACTGCGGCTATTTGCTACGGATGTAGCCAAAGAAAGCATAGCTGAAAAAGTGAAAGACGAGACTAAAAAGTTAGAAAGGTTAAAACGGGAGCAAAAAGAGCTGATAAAAGACAAAGAAGATTACGAAAAGGACATTCAAGAAGCTAAAAAGACTATAGAGCAGCGAGAGAAAAGTTTAAAAGAAAATGCTTCTGCTCAAGAAGCAAACAAAAAAGAACTGGCTGAGCCAGCAGCTATTACAGCTAAAATAAAGGCCAAGCTAAGTGTTTTTGAGTAGCGAATCTTTAAAAGTATAGGCATCACCTATTCAGCTGCCGATTGAGGTTTGCGATAATGAGCAGAGAGGACTTACCTGAAAGCCGGCGGAAGAGTTGCAAACAAGGGGTTCATCCATTTTTTAGTCTATTTAGTGTAAGAAAAGCATATTCCTAAATCAAAAAGCGGTTTCCAATCGTATACTATAATATGAAGTCATTTATTTACATCATATGTTTATTCTTTGTAGTGGCGTGTAATGCTCAAAGCACAAGCACGTCTAATACAGAACCAAAGCAAGAAAATAAGTCTACGACCGAAATGAAATTTAACGTATTAACAGACGCAGAGAAACGCGTAATACTAAATAAAGGCACAGAGTATCCAGGCACTAGTGAGTTTACCGATAGTGAAGCCAAAGGTATCTACATCTGTAAACAGTGCAATCAACCACTATATACCTCGGAAACTAAATTTAACAGCCACTGCGGATGGCCAAGTTTTGATGATGAGATTGACGGTGCAGTCACTCGGGTAAGAGATGCCGATGGACGTAGAACAGAGATCGTTTGCTCTAACTGTCAAGGTCACTTAGGACACGTTTTCGAAGGGGAAATGATGACACCCAAAAATACACGTCACTGTGTGAATGGTATTTCAATGAATTTTGTAGAAGGCGGTGAAGACTTGCCTGCGGTAATCCAAGAAGGGCCTATGGACATGACCAACATGGACACCGCCACTTTTGGGGCAGGATGTTTCTGGTGTGTAGAGGTACTTTTTGAAAAATTAAAAGGAGTATCACATGTAGAAAGTGGCTATGCCGGCGGCAAGCTTAAAAATCCTACATACAAAATGGTGAGCCAAGGAACTACTGGATCTGTAGAAGTAGCCCAAATCATTTTTGACCCTAACATTATCACGTATAAGAAGTTAGTAGATATTTTCTTCCACGTACACGACCCTACTACACTCAATAGACAAGGTGCGGACAAAGGAACACAGTACCGCTCGGTAATTTTCTATCACAATGATGAGCAGAAAGCTATTGCAAAAGAAGTAATGCAACGCATCGATGCCAGCGACTTGTGGGAAGACCCTATAGTAACAGCTGTAGAGTCTATTTACAACTACAGCACCGCTGAAAATTATCACCAAAACTATTATAATTTAAACAAAGAAAACAATGGTTACTGTAACGCTGTTATAGGACCAAAGGTGGCAAAATTTCAATTGAAATATAAGAATCTGATAAAGGAGTGATTTCCTTTTGATTTAATTGGTTAGTTAGGATCCCCCGT
>DNHN01000095.1 GCA_003485825.1 Bacteroidota bacterium
TCAGTGAGTTCATCCCACTTATCTTTATACTTTAATACATCTTCGCGGCATGCAGCATTGTACTCTTCTACACTTATTTTAGTTCCGATGTCTTCCTTAGTAATCCCTAATGCTTTCTCTACTTGAAGCTCTACAGGAAGTCCGTGGGTATCCCAGCCAGCCTTACGCTCTACTCTATACCCTTGCAAGGTTTTATACCGGCAAAAAACATCTTTGAGTGAGCGGCTAATCACGTGGTGTATACCAGGCATTCCATTCGCCGATGGAGGTCCCTCATAAAACACGTAGGTATT
Organism: Bacteroidota bacterium; assembly: GCA_003485825.1. Classification (GTDB taxonomy): domain Bacteria; phylum Bacteroidota; class Bacteroidia; order NS11-12g; family UBA9320; genus UBA9320. Next base: position 294 of record DNHN01000095.1, read on the forward strand.
GTCTTCAGATCTATTCGATACGCTTTTTTCAAACACATCGTTTTCTTTCCAAAACTGAAGTACGTCTTTTTCAGTAGTTGGTACGTCTAATTGCTTGTATTGCGGATATGTATGGGCTTTGTCTGACATTCGTCTTAAATAAAGTGTGCAAAGGTAATGAAATAGGAGTAGTTTCTATTTAATGGGGAAGTCAGAATAATCCATAGCTCACAACGCTACTTCAATAACCATTCTCAGACTAAAATCCAAGGAGCAATCAGGCGTCTACAAAGCCTGCAAATACTTAAGTAGCTAATAGCAGTATGGACCCAAAGTAATGGAGTAGGAAGCAGTAGCAAGGACAGGACTCTTTTATCTCAAGTGTCTTACAGTGAGTTTATTTCAGAAAAGAAAGAAGCTGATTGGTGCTTAGATAACCCGTGTGTCTTTTGACTACATTTCCTTTTGCATCTAGAACTAACTGTGTCGGAAATCCCTCAAGGTTTAAAGTGCTTACAAGTTTCGCTCCGTCTCCTTTTTCACCATCTAAAGACAAGGCTACAAAATTGCTATTTATAGCGGTACTAATCATCTCTTGTGGGAATACATTTTTCTTCATTTTCTTACAATAGCCACACCAATCTGTTTCTATATCCACAAATATGAGTTTGTTAACTTCCATTGATTTTTGTTTGGCATCGGAAAGACTCGCCGTGTTTAGCCATTCTATTCCTTTGTCAGGATTTGGATTGCTAGTGGTAGTTGGAGTTTTGATTTTGCAGCTGGATAGAGCAACTACAATTACGAGCAGTGAAAATATTTTTGTCATGGTAAGATTATAGGGGAATAATCGAACGACAGCAGAAAACTGACAAAGAAATTAACTTAGCGAAGTGCTTCTAGTATTTTGTCTCGCTGTGTTGGACTCAGCGTATGTCCTTGTTGTTCTTTTTGACGAATTATTTTGTCTATAGCTTGGTCTATAAGTGCGCTGTCTTTTTGGTAATCACGGCAGGTAGTGCACATTTTAGCGTGCATTCTTAGCTTCATTTTCTCTACCAGGGAAAGTGCATTAAATGAAGCCTTCGCTCCAAGCACCGCTGCTTGACGACAAGAAATAATTGCTATTTTTTGAAGAGGATTCATCTTACTGTTTTTTCCAATTGGTATCTAAACATTCTTTGAGCTGTAACTTGGCCCTATGTGCCATCTGCCATAAGTTAGACGAAGTAATACTTAATTCCTTACTTATTTGAGCGCCTTTTTTATTGTGAAAGTATTTCCCAAGCACTACTCCCTTCCAGTTTGGAGGTAAATTTTCGATGCATGCTTCTAGTACAGTGAGAAACTCAGGATTGTCCAATAAGAGTTTTCTGTATTTCCCAAAAGTGGCTCTGGAGCTCGATTCCATATGCCATTACTGTCGAAGTTGTCATCATCTAACCGTTTGCCCTGCAGTGTGGTTTGATTTGCAGACTTTTGGGTATTGCTACTTCGATAATAATCGATGATTTTATTGTTTAGGATAGTAAATAACCATGTCTTTGGATTGCTGCCGGGCTTGTATTTTTCATACGATTTATAAACCGATACCATCGTATCTTATACCAGGTCTTCAGCGGTCTCCTTGCTGCTGGTCTTATAGTATGCCCAAGAATACATATCGTCGCCGTACTTGTCTAACCAAGAACGAATGGCGGTATGTGAATCTAGTTGCTGCGCTTTTGCCATTGTGTTGCAAGTATACTATAATTTCACAATAAGGTAGAATGCTCCTTACGACTTCTTTTTCTCCTGAGCAATATCGTAAGAGAGTAGGAGACACGGCAATAAAATCAGGTTACTCAGCAATGCTATCAGGAGTGTGAGTGCAGTGAATAGTCCTAGTGCTATCGTCCCGCCAAAATCTGAAAACACAAAAATGATGAACCCAAAAAAGAGGATCACAGCCGTATATATCATACTCGTGCTGATTTCTTTTTGCACTTTGCGTACAGCTTCAGCAATGGAAGATGAATGAGCCAGTTCCATTTTATACTTGGTTAGAAAGTGGATACTAAAATCTACTGCGATACCAAAAGCTACGCTAAATACCAATACCGTACTCGGCTTAAAATTAACGCCAAAGAAACCCATGATACCTGCAGTAAATAACAACGGTATGAGGTTAGGAATTATTGAGATTAGTATCATCCGAAGCGACTTGAATATACTTGCCATCAGAAGCGATATGATTAAAAAAGCAATAAGTAGACTCATAAGTAAATTACTGATAAGGTAATCATTTCCTTTTAAGAATATAACACTTGTTCCGGTTATGGATAGGTCTGTTTTATTGCTACTGTCAAGCGCTGTATAGCTTACTGATGGGGTGCTAAAGTACGTGGTGTCGTAGATAGCATTGAGTGTATCAAGTAGGTCTATCGCAATAATCGAGTCTGTAAAAGTATAGGTAGTTTTTTTGCGGAAATTAAAGATGGTGTCCGCGAGCAAGCTTACTTCTTCTTTGAGTTCTTTGATTCTAACACTCCCCACATCAGCCATTTGGACGCTTATTCTAGCCTTACTTTTATCTTCATTGACGAGGCTGTTGATCATATTGGCGTTTGTCTTGCCCTGAGGAACAGCTTCCATAATACT
>DNHN01000004.1 GCA_003485825.1 Bacteroidota bacterium
TCCCGCGAACTATATTCACCGCTACACCAATTTTTCTGAAGTTAATAAGATTGAAATAGAAGGTAAAATAGCCTGCTCCTAGTATCAAGGGGAACAGCACCCAATAGATGCTTACGTTTTCACTAAAAGGTATTTGATAAAATATTAAATCTACAAACCATCCTGTAAGGTCGCCAAATACTTTATCTATTTGCTGATCTAAACCTAACTCTTCTGCTTTACTCACTAATCCTAAGCAAAGGAGTGCTATTAATCCTAAAAATCTTGTTTCTATAAGGCGTCTTCTCATATGGCTGCAATATGAGAAAAAGCACAAGAACATGCAAACTTTATCTTAATCGCTTTGCAGAATGATAGCTATGCGACTGACTCATAGTGTCTGTATTTAAAATACCTGCTTTTGTAAGCGTATCTATTCGCACCATACCGTGTGCATGTATCACCAGACCTACGCCTATAACCATACCTACATGAGTGATGCGTTCCTTCTTTTCAAAGAAAACCAAGTCCCCGATAAATAAATCTTCGAAAGCTACTGGTTTACCCACTTTTTGCTGCTGAGAAGCATCTCGTGGTAAGTGAATACCAAGTACTTTATAAACAATCTGCACAAAACCACTGCAGTCTATACCACTAAAGTGCCTACCTCCCCAGAGGTAAGGAGTCCCTAAAAACTTTTTTGCTAAATCTTGAATGTATACCTTGTCCTGATTGTAACTAGGGGTAGTTACTTCAGAACCCATAGAGGATATCAGTGGCCCACCAATAATATCATTTTGAAGATTGGCGAATATATCCTGCTGTACGTGTCTTTCTCTGGAGACGTATTCATGAATACTTGAATTACTTAACCAACCTTCGTATCCATCAAAATCCATTTTGATAAGATACCAATCGTCTTCTTGTTTTAAAACAGTGTAGGTCTCCCCGTAAATCAGCTGGGACACCATCTCTGCACTGCTCCTAGGTTCACCACGCAGAGGTATCTGAGATACATGACAAATGCCTTTCTGCATGTGAATTTAGATATGTAGTCGGGCCTTACGCTCCAATAGAGTCTCCTCAGACTCCTCTCTATCAGGGTCAGGAACACAGCAATCTACTGGGCATACCGCCGCACACTGTGGTTCTTCGTGAAATCCTTTACACTCCGTACACTTGTCCGGTACTATGTAATATACTTCATCAGATATCGGCTGTTGGATAGCTTCTACAGCTACTTCTTTGCCTCCTTCTAACGTATATTTACCAGATACACCAGTACCGTCAGCTACTTTCCACTCTGCTCCTGCTTCATATATTGCCGTATTCGGACACTCGGGCTCACAAGCTCCGCAGTTTATACATTCATCTGTTATGATAATTGCCATAAGTGCAAAGGAAATCTTTTTACGTCTAAAGTTATACTTTGAATGCTTATGAATTATCACATTTTGTCTAACAAGTCCTGTATTACAGTCAGACTCACATAATCCGGATCTTTTTTCTGAATTTTTTTTGCCCAAAAAGTAAACTGAAGCTTATCTCCTAAGCTAGCGTAATAGTTCAGATGGGTGCCCCAGACATCTATATCATCCGGTTCCAATTCTAAGCACTTTTCCATTATTGTTTTAGCCTCAGCATACTGGCCTTGCATGACCAATATTTTTGCTTTCAAGTTGAGTATACCTCCATTGCTAGGATACTGAGCGCATAATTCATTAGCCAGCATTTTCGCTTTCTTTAACTCACCTAGTGTTATTCGGTATTTTAAGAGTTGTTTACCAATGGATGGTACCGTGGGATCCATATCCCAGGATTTCTGCAGGTAAAATGCCGCTTGACTCCAGGCCTTTTGCTTACCATAGCTTTCCCCTAAGGTAAATAGTTCCCACGATGACAGCACCTCTGGATCCAGTGTTTGCTGAGTAGCCTTAACATAATCTTCCGTAAGGTAATAGTATTTCAACCACAAGCGAGGGTACGCTTTACCCGTAAGCATCTCTTTTGCCTTCTTGAGATAAAAAGGATTTTTGTCAAATTTTTCCCAATACTCTAAGTAGGCCCTGATTTCTATCTCTTCATCTGGCACAGCATTGTTTACAGCATATAACCCTACTAACTTTTGTCTTTTGGCTACTTCACTGGCGGGTTTAGGTACACGGATATAGTGATCGTGAACACTCACGTGTGGTATGTCCTCCGAACCACTTGATGGCATATGGCAGCTCACACAGTTATTCCCTGCTTTAGTGAGCACTTTTATGTCTTCTTTGCACGTATTTACTTGATGACAGTTTTTACACGCCGTATTGTACACCTCTGTTCCTGTCACCTGCACACTCACATGGGGATTGTGACAGCTGATGCATGTAAAGTCTAGCTTTTCTGTATTCCCTTGAATGAAACACTCACTCATCTGAAAACGCTGGCTATGGTTTGCCATATCAAAGGATGCATTTTCTCCTTCATATTCAGGAAGGTAGATTTCGAAGATATCTGACAATCTCATTCCGGGTCTAAAGTCCGTAAACTTCTTCCCCTCTTTGAGTACGTTGAGTCCTTGCAGGTGGCACCGCTGACAGAGGTCTATCTGACGCTGCCACGACAGCTTTCTGGGATTTACTATGGTAGGATCTATTTCTGTTTTTACATCTACGCCCTCCCCTTTAGTACGTTGAGCGACATGCAATGAACCCGGCCCATGGCAACGTTCACAGTCAATCCCATTTCCTATTTCGGTAAACTTAAAATCAGACTTTGCTGCTAGCTTGGGCATAGAATTATGACAGCTAATACACTCTGA
>DNHN01000031.1 GCA_003485825.1 Bacteroidota bacterium
TCAAGTCCGAGACTTCGGACTAAATCTAGGTATAGAAAACGGGGATAAGACTCTACTAGGGCTCTTGAATTGTTGGTTTTTAAAGCTAAACTTGTATTTCAATTGATTAATTCGCTTTAGCGAAGAGCATTAAACATATTTTTAAACTTAACCTTAGACTTACTTTGAAATTCGGAACAAAAGCAATACACGGAGGACTGGAGCCTGATTCTGCTACAGGAGCCATCATGACACCTATCTACCAGACGAGTACATACGTGCAGGAGGGGATAGGAGTCCACAAAGGATATGCCTACAGTAGATCGGCTAATCCTACTAGAAGCGCATTAGAAAGTAATATAGCAGCTATAGAAAACGGTCAGTATGGAGCTTGCTTTGCCAGTGGTATAGCGGCTATAGACTGCGTGATTAAAATGCTAAATCCGGGCGATGAAGTGATATCTACAGATGACTTATACGGAGGTACGTACCGTATATTTAAGACGATATTTGAAAAGTATGGTATCGTCTTTCACTTTGTGGACATGCTTGATATACAAAATGTTAAAAATGCCATCAACGAAAATACCAAGCTGATATGGGTAGAGACACCTACGAATCCTATGATGAATATTATAGACATAGAAGCTGTGGCCAAGTTAGCCAAGGAAACAGGAGTGCTGCTAGCCGTGGACAATACATTTGCGACTCCGTATCTACAGAATCCACTAGACCAAGGAGCGGACATCGTGATGCACTCGGCTACAAAGTACCTTGGTGGACACTCAGACGTAGTAATGGGAGCATTGGTATGTAATGATGAGGGTATAGCAAAAGAGATGTACCGCATACAAAACAGTAGTGGAGCGGTGACTGCTCCTATGGATTCGTTTTTAGTACTTAGAGGTATTAAAACACTCCACGTGCGTATGCAGCGTCACTGCGAAAATGGCGAGAAGATAGCTCGGTGGCTCAAAACACATCCTAAAGTAGATAAGGTATACTGGCCAGGGTTCGAAGATCACCCCAACCACGCTGTAGCCAAGCGACAAATGCGAGGTTATGGTGGAATGATCTCTTTTAGTCTAAAAGGAAATAGCTTAGAAGATGCTAAGAAGCTTGCTGTAGGTACTAACGTATTTGCCTTAGCAGAGAGCCTCGGTGGCGTAGAGAGCCTTATCGGTCATCCCGCTACGATGACACATGGCAGTATCCCAAAGGCAGAACGAGAAAAAACAGGTATTGTAGATTCGCTGATTCGCCTGAGTGTAGGCATAGAAGATCCGGAGGATTTGATCGCAGATTTGGAGGTGGCACTTCGGTGATTAGTAAATTGGTGGATTTGTTAAATAGTAATTGGCGTGTTTTTCTAATTACATGAATTCTAATTTCAAAACTTACATATTAAAAGCTACCACAGCTTCGGATTGCAAGGAGCTAGAAGTCATTCAGTCACTGTGGAGCGGGTACGGTGAGATAGTGCGTTATAGTTTGGAAGGATCGGCTTACGTTACTGCTGTAGTTAAGCACATCGACTTGAGAGCAGAAGGGAAACACCCCAGAGGTTGGGATACAGATATTTCGCATCAACGCAAGGTGAAGTCTTATGAAGTGGAAACGTATTGGTACGAGTACTGGAGTGCGAAGTGTTCTGCAGACTGTAAGGTACCGAAGTATCTAGGTGGGTATGCCGAGAAAGAGCAGCAGTGGATTATCCTAGAGGATCTAGATATAGATTACCCACTGAGAAAGCAAGAATTAACGTTAATGGAAGTGAGAGCCTGCCTAAAATGGTTGGCTCATTTCCACGGTAGATTTATGAACTTCGAACCTACTGGACTCTGGGAAGTAGGAACTTATTGGCACCTCGCCACTAGACCCGATGAATGGGAATTGATAGAGCACAAACAACTAAAAGATGCAGCCTCACGCATTGATGAAGTGTTGAACAAAGCTAATTACCAAACCATTGTACACGGAGATGCTAAATTAGCTAACTTCTGTTTTTCGGAAGATGGAAAAGTAGCTGCTGTAGATTTTCAATACGTGGGTGGAGGATGTGGAATGAAGGATGTAGCCTACTTCTTGGGGAGTTGTATGTCTGGTGATGAATGTGAGATGTACGAGAAAGAGCTACTTGACTGCTATTTTAGAGAACTTCGCATTGCTGTTTCCCCATCCATAGATTTCGATGCACTGGAACAGGAGTGGAAAGGCTTATACCGGGTGGCGTGTACAGATTTTATGCGATTCTTACTCGGATGGATGCCAACCCATCAAAAAATCAATGATTACAACCTGAAGATGGTAAAAGAAGTTTTATCTAAGCTCTAGCTTGGTGATTTTTCTTTGTTTGTGAGTTTGAGTGATCAGACTCTGACGGCACCTTGAAGCTTTGCATTGTCGCAAGGCTTTCGTTATTCTTTGCACTTAGGCTCTTTGTCATCCTGAGCACTTCGGCAGACTCAGCACAGGCTTAGTCGAAGGGTGAACAATGAGAGTTGCTAGCCTTGATGCCGTCTACATTTCGACTGCCGCTCAATGTGACTACCTTTCTGTTTTGACAGGTGCTGAACGGCTCTTAAAAAGTAATCGTCCTTATCTTTATGCACGAGTGTTAGTTTTTTATGTGTTTATGAAACTTCTTATGGTCGTTTTTAAACTTTTTCAAAAAAGTATTACAAAAACCTAAAAGTATAAAGCCCTGCATTTTGAGTTGTCGCACTCCCGATAGCTATCGAGACATCCCCTCCACTGAGCGGTCATCCTGAGCGATTCGGCAGGCTCAGCACACGCTTAGTCGAAGGGTGAAAGAAGAGAGTTGCTAGTTCTGTATCACCGCCTGGGAAAGAGGCTGGGTCTATAACTTCAAAATACTCGTAGAAAGCCACATAGGTGTTATCGTCTGTGGCAGGTCGTTCTCATTTTCCTAGAAGCTAGCCTACCCGAATATTGGATAGTAAATCCAATGGAGCGTAATGTAATAGTCTATACACTCATTAATGGCGAGTTCTCAGGTTCGAAATTATTCACCGAAGGAGAAAAAGCTAGAAGCAAGCATTTCAAGGGATTAGAAGTAGAGGTAGATAGATTATTTGAAGGGGTTTGAGGGGTAGAAGTTTAAGTTAAAAAATAAGGTTAAGACTAATTGCAGTATATTGATAAATTGAATAGAAAACCTA
>DNHN01000164.1 GCA_003485825.1 Bacteroidota bacterium
CGCTGATTCTAGAAGTTGGTCTAGTGTTAGATTTTTGTTGGTTTTTGAGGCTAAATCAAAAACCCGGTCAGTAATTGGATGTGACTTCATTTTTCTAATAAAGTGCAAAGGTAGTTTAGCTACAGCTTTTATTGAACCCTAAAAGATTCATTTTGACCTATTTAACATGGATTTAAATATGTCTAAGCAGGTGAGATGCTAGTAGTTAAAAGTACTATAAGTGGTTAATTATATGTTTATTAGTTACTTATCAAATACTTAGTGTACAAATGACACTATGACCGTTGAAGAAGTAGGTAGTTTTCAATTACCTTTTTACATCGTAGTTTTTTTAGCGTGGTACCCTTCTTTGATGAGGATTTTTACTACTTGATCAGCCTTGTCTCCCTGTATGATAAACGTCTTACGGTCTACAGATCCTCCCACGCCACATTGTTGTTTTACTTTTTTACACAATGCTTCTAGCGTTTGCGGGTTTCCTTGATACCCTTCTACGACTGTGACTGTTTTACCTCCTCGACCCTTTTTTTCTTTGCGTACGGTTAGTTTCTGAGCGTTACTTGGAAGGTTGACCTCAGGTTCTGTTACTTGTTCATCAGTATCAGATAGTACTTTAAAACCTTCGTCCTGCTGATTTGTAAAAAAGTTAGACAAGTCAAGTTTTTGCATTTTCTTTTTGGTCATTTTGGTACTAATGTTTTTAACGATTTAGGGTATAGTATTACGTGTTTCTTATTTTTCAAAATTAAAGGTTCTCCGTCTATATGCCAAAGCTTACCGCTACGTTTTAGGTCTATCTCCGACGCCTTATAGTACGTGAATAGAGCATTGTTCTCTTGTTTTTTACTTCTGAGAAAAGATATAAGACCCAGTATTTGATACCATTTGGGCTTACGCATAATGGCGATGTCCAAGAGTCCATCTTGGATGTCAGCAGCGCTGGCTATCTCAAAATTATTGCCCCATTGAGCTCCATTTGCAATGCTTAGACTAAAGAAGGGGAGTGTAGTTTTTTTGCCGTCCAAAGTTAGCGTTACCTCTCGTTCATTTCTCCCTTTAAACGACCCTAGTATTGTTTTGGCGTAGCCTTTCAACCCTCGGATACCTTCCGCACCAAACTTATGAGCGACTTCAGCTTCAAAACCAGCGCCTGCTACATTGACGAAAAATACATCATCTACGGTGGCCGTGTCTATGGAGATAACTTTACCTTGGAGTAAACTGTCCACAGCTAAATGAACATCCCTAGAGATTCCCAAAAAGCGTGCTAATCCGTCACCGGAACCTTTCGGTATTATCCCCAATGTTTTGTCGTATTCCATCGCCAGTTTAGCTACAGTGTTTACTGTGCCATCACCACCAATAGCAACGAGCGATTCAAAGCTGGATACATCTAATGTTTCAAGCTCTCTGATGTCTATGAATGAGAATTCCATAGACTCAGGCAGAAGCTCAGTTATTACGTTTACGATGGAAGGCTCAAATTTTTTGCCTGCTTTTTTATTGTAAACGAAGAGGGTATTCAAGATGTGTTACTTTCTAGCAATAGCACGCTTGGCAGCAGCTACTACATCTTTTATTCCTAGTCCGTACTTTTCTAGCAGTTCCATAGGAGTTCCACTCTCACCGAAGCTATCATTTACAGCAACCATCTCTACAGGCAGTGGCGTGTGACGAGCAAGTAGTTGGCAGATACTATCTCCAAGTCCACCATTCATTTGGTGTTCTTCAGCAGTTACTACACATTTGGTCTCAGCTACTGCATCTAGTATTGCTTTGTTATCTAATGGTTTTATCGTATGAATGTTGATTACCTCAGCAGAAATTCCTTCTTCAGCCAGTGCTTTAGCAGCTTCCAGTGAGTTCCACACAAGGTGCCCGGTAGCAAATATAGTTACGTCGGTTCCGCTGCGCATATGGAGCGCTTTCCCTATTTCGAATTTACCTTCTTCCGTAAAAATGGGCCACTTTGGCCTACCAAAACGAAGGTAAACAGGTCCTTCATGATCGGCAATAGCAATTGTAGCTGCTTTGGTTTGGTTGTAATCACAAGGATTAATCACAGTCATACCGGGAAGCATCTTCATCAATCCGATATCTTCTAATATCTGGTGTGTAGCTCCATCTTCTCCTAAGGTAAGACCTGCGTGAGATGCGCATATCTTCACATTTTTATCAGAGTAAGCCACAGACTGACGTATTTGATCATATACTCTACCTGTAGAGAAGTTAGCAAACGTGCCTGTAAAGGGTATTTTTCCAGCTGTAGCTAGTCCAGCAGCCATACTAATCATATTGGCTTCTGCAATGCCCATTTGAAAAAATCTATCAGGAAACTCATCTTGAAACTTATTCATTTTGAGTGAACCGGTAAGGTCTGCACAGAGCCCTACTACGTTTTTGTTTTTTAGGCCAAGCTCGTATAGTCCGTCTCCAAATCCTGACCGTGTATCTTTTTTCTCCATTTCAGTGTATGTATAGTTATGTATTGGTTATTTCAAATTAATATGTTTTATCTCACCTGATTTTATGGTGAACGGCGTATTCTTCGTACTCAATGTTTCTTTGGTGTTCGTTGCTCGATAGATAAGGAAATAGTCTCCCGGCTGAAGAACTGTTATAGTTGAATTTGGAACAAGGCTTAGATTTTTTACCAGTTCCATTTCTCCTTTGTGCTTCCTATAGATACCTATTTCGAAGTTGTTTCTAGTAACAATGTTCAGTTTACCCGGTTGTTGGACTTGGAGCGTAGTAATTTTATTTTGGGCGATGGTGACACTTTCTTGCGTGATACGTGGCAGAGTGAGTATCTCTATTTTGTAGTCGCCGGTTATATATTTCTGCTGATCGTTGAAGTCATGCACATTGAGTATTTCATTGGAGTTTTTGTCAATGATTAGCGCTTGTAAGTTAGCGTAATTAGTAACCCCTTCTATTTTAAGATTAAGATATCCCTGAGGCGCGTCTAGAGCTATAGTGTTATGCTTACCTGCTGTGAGTGCCACATTCTTCTTAATTCTCGCAGGAATAGTGTGTACCTTTACATCGTACAGATAGCTGGGGTCTAAGTAGATAGTGTCTGGATTTCCTCTGTAGTTTAAGGTATGAATATAGTTATTGAGCAGTTTGCCTGTTTTACTATCGGTGAATGTCATATTCACATCTGTTTCTGTTGGCTTCCCATAACTGTCTAAAAGGTTAATCTGAGCAGAGGTATTGTTTATCGCTTGGCTAATTACAACGTTCAGTACTTCCTTGAAGTCTTGTTCTGTTTCCGCTTCGAAGTAGCGTCCCACGCATTCAAATTGTGTTTTGAAGTCAGCGCTAAGGCCAAGTCCAATAACAAACGGACGAAGTACTACCCCCTGTTTTTGAAGGGCAAGCGAGACTGCACAAGGATCTCCATCACATTCTTCTAAACCATCTGTAATTAGAATGATAATGTTTCGTACACCAGGAGTCTTCGGGAAATCATAGGCTGCTTCTTGAAGCGAGTAGGCAATAAGTGTAGTTCCTTTGGGCCGTAGGTCCCGGATATTGTCTTTAATCGCTTGGTGATTCCCGCGGGAGAAGGGGACTTCTAGCTTCGTGTCTTTACAGTTACGCTCGGTTTTTTGGCTTTGGTGTCCATATACTCGTAAAGCCAGCTCAAGTTCGTCCTGATATTGTAGACTATCCACCATTCGAGTAAGAAGGCGCTTCGCTACAGTGATACGATTATCTGTACCCATTTTAGCATACATACTACCGCTGCCGTCGAGTACAAATAGAATCCGCGTTTTAGGCTGTTGGGCGTAAGCATTCGCTGCTACGAGTAGCAGAAGAATCGTCCAGATGTGTTTATACTTTGCCATATTTCGCGGAATGTAGGTCAAAAATTGTGCTACGTGTTTAGTAGTCGCCTATTTCTGATGGGTTTTGAGCCAACGCATTTGCGAGTTGCTCATCGTTTGGTGCTATTCCGTGCCACTCATGACTTCCCATCATAAAGTCAACTCCGTTACCCATTTCTGTATTCATAAGTATACAAATAGGCTTACCATTGCCACTTAAGACTCCAGCTTTGCTGAGTGTATCCTGCACATCCTCAAGGTTATTTCCATCCATTGAAATTACGTTCCAATTGAATGCTTCAAATTTAGACTTAAGATCAGTGAAGCCCATGATGTCTTTTGTATCACCGTCGATTTGACGACCGTTTACGTCTACCGTAGCGATTAAATTATCCACCTTATTGTGAGCCGCGTACATTACTGCTTCCCATACTTGTCCTTCTTGTAGCTCACCATCACCCATGAGTACATAGACTAACTTATCTTCTTTATTTAATTTTTTAGCCTGAGCTATTCCACAAGCTACAGATAGTCCTTGTCCAAGAGAACCTGAAGCTATACGCACACCTGGGAGACCTTCGTGAGTCGTTGGGTGCCCTTGTAAACGAGTATTTATCTTACGAAAGGTAGCTAGTTCTGATATAGGGAAATAACCACTGTGAGCCAAAGCGCTGTAATAAACTGGGGAGATATGTCCGTTAGACAAGATGAATACATCTTCATCCTTTGCATCCATATTGAAATTATCGGGGGAATGTCTCAATACGTTTTGATATAACACCGTTAGAAACTCTGCACAGCCGAGAGATCCCCCAGGATGGCCAGATTGTACTCCATGTACCATTCGTACTATGTCTCTACGCGTTTGTGCTACGTAATCTTTCAGTTCAGCTATTGATTTTTTCATCTTGTTGAGAACAAAGGTGGGTTATATTCAAGTTTTATAAAATCTTTGTGGACATTTCTTGGAAAAGTAAAGTGGCTAGAGACATAATAGAAATAAGTATTCCCATCATAGAGTATCATCAAAACAGAGATGATCTTCAATCGTGGTTGAAAACGAAAGTGGGTAAAGTTAATAAAAAAATAAACGTTATAGTGACGTTAAAAAAGTCGTTAGACGCCCGTAAGTCGAATATTAAATTCAATCTTAGGTTGGAGGTTTTTACGGGTAGCGACTTTCCTGATGAGCTAAAAACACCTGATTTTCTGCCGCTAAATAACGGTACCGTGCACATTATTGGATTTGGACCTGCGGGGATATTTGCAGCACTTCACTGCCTACAAGTGGGTATGAAGCCTATCGTCATAGAACGAGGGCAAGCAGTAAAACAGCGACGTAGAGATGTAGCTAAGCTAAACAGAGAAGGGGAGATAAAT
>DNHN01000262.1:0-4993 GCA_003485825.1 Bacteroidota bacterium
GGTTACTCTATAAATGATACAGTGGTAGTGTTTGACCGTGTGAGAGAGTTCTTAGGCTTAAACAAGCACGAGAAGGATATTAGCCCGGTAATTAACAAAGCGATAAATACTACGCTAAGTAGAACATTAATTACTTCGTTGACTACATTACTCGTTATCCTAATCCTATTTATATTCGGTGGAGAGGGACTAAAAGGATTCACCTTCGCCTTACTAGTAGGTGTGGCAGTAGGTACCTATTCTTCTATCTGTATAGCTACTCCGATAGTAGTAGACTATATGAAGAAGTTCGGTAAGTAATACGTACGGATAAATAATAGTTAAGGCCTCAAGTGATTTTCACTTGAGGCCTTTTTTTTTATGGACCCCCTGCACTATTCTTTCGGATAAAAAATAAGCATTGGATTGTCCTTAGGGTCGGTTGTGAAAAGATTACATTACTCTAGAGGTGTTTTGCATTATGAACTACTTACTCTTGAAGTCTGCCAGGAGATCTCACACCAAGAGCTGTTTACAAACTTTAGGAGATATTCAGCTTATGAATTAGGGTTAGATTAATTCATTAAGAGGGTTAGGGTAGATAAATGCTTTCAATGTGAACTAAAAAGCCCTAAAGATTCGATCCTTAGGGCTTTTTAGTTTTATGCTATTGTGAATTATTAATCCTCTTCTATTATCTCTAAATCAGATAAGAATCCTTTTAAATTCATAATAATAGGAACATTCATCATGTCAGAACCCAGCTCATTAGCAAAGTGTACACTCACCCAGTCCAGTCTGTAGATTACATCGAAAATAGATGCAAGCGTATATTCTGGAATCTGAAGTGGAAGTACTTTATTGTTAGAAAGCTCTAAGTGAGAGATTAAGAAATCAAAACGAGCAGTTACTCTTTCATTATTCGTAGAGTAAAGCATGATAAAGTTAGTATCAAGCCTATCTATGTAGCTTTCAATGACATTGTGATTGGCTTCTGGTAGCACATTCACAAAACCTTCTAGCTTGCTGTTTTCATTGAGCTGCTGAGTGAAACGCACTGCTACTGGAGCAAACTCTCTATCGCATACGATGACGAATTTTTTACGGGGAGTATTCTTGAAGAAGTCAAAAATACGCGTACCACTTTCTTTTTGTCTGCTTAGGTTTTTCTCGAAGTGTTCTTTAACGCCTTCGATTACTGGTGTGTAGTCTGTGCCTAGCAGTTCTCCCAGTATCATACAGATGATACTAAGCCCAAAGCCTACAGTCATACGTGGTTGGTATCCACCTGCAAGGTCATAGGTCTTTAGATTGTTTGCAGTAGCTAGCTCTTTTAGCTTTCCTCCACCTGTAAGTATAATGATGTGGCAGCCTTCTGCTTTTGCTTCCTCAAACATCTGTAGCGTCTCTTCTGTATTCCCAGAGTAAGAGTTAAGCACCACTAGTGTCTTTCTATTGATGTACTTTGGCAAGTGGTAATCTGCTACAGACTCTATCGGAATAGGACATTTGTCAAAAAACCAGTTTTTAGCTAGAACCGCACCTATACCGCTACCGCCTAGTCCACCTAATACTATATTATCAAAATCGTCAACCCCGAGGCCATGAGAGGTGTAGTTATCTAAAACGTACTCAAATTGCTCTGTGAAGTTTTCTAAGGATGATTCGTGTGTTATCATATGTTATTCGTAATACCTTTGTACTAAACAAAGATAATCTCATTCGGATTAGTTCTTGCCCAAAAACCAAATAATATACAATAAATGTCCAATACTGCTGATAACGAAATACAAGTAACCGAAGATGCACTTTTTTTAAAGTACGTATTCACGGTAGATGCAGGTCAAGAGCCTGAGCGGGTAGATAAGTACTTGGTCAATAAAATAGAAGGTGCTAGTAGAAATAAACTGCAAGAAGCTATAGAGCGTAAACAGGTGGTGGTTAATGGTAAGGCAGTTAAGTCTAATTACAAGGCTAAACCAAAAGATCATATAGAGGTCTTGGTAGATAAAGAGCCAAGTGAGCTTGAAGTAATACCTGAAGATATACCGCTAAACATAGTGTATGAGGATGATGCACTGATGATAGTCAATAAGGAAGCAGGTATGGTGGTGCACCCAGGATTTGGGAACCACAGAGGTACACTGCTCAACGCTCTTGCATTTTTACTGGATAATAAAAAGGCACTGCATAAGGGTAAACGTCCTTGGCTAGTGCATCGGATAGATAAAAATACAAGTGGACTCCTGGTGATCGCTAAGACAGATGCTGCTATGGCTCATTTAAGCAAGCAGTTTAAAGATCACACCATAGAACGCACCTATCAAGCACTGGTATGGGGGAGTATGGAAGAAAAAGAGGGTACCATCAGTTCTATAATAGGAAGAGACCAGTACGATAGAAAACGTTTTGTAGTGTTAAGTGAGGATGAAAATAGAGGAAAACACGCCGTTACTCACTACAAGGTGTTGGAAGATTTTCTATATACGAGTTTAGTGGAGTGTAAACTAGAGACGGGGCGTACGCACCAGATACGCGTGCACCTCAAGCATCTTGGTCATCCGCTATTTAGTGATGATTTCTATGGGGGTAATCGCATCTTAAAAGGAGTGGTGTTTAGTAAATACAAGCAGTTTGTAGATAATTGCTTCAGTATAATGCCTAGACAAGGATTGCACGCTAAGTCACTAGGTTTTGAGCATCCTACCACTAAGGAGTGGATGCAGTTTGACTCAGAGCTACCTCACGATATGCATACGGTCGTAGAAAAATGGAGAAATGCCGCTAATACCTATGGTTTTTAGAGAGTTACTCCTCTAAAAAGTAACTTCGTTTAGCTATTAGCTTTCCCATCACATAGTGCTGTACCGTAACTAAAAACGGATACGATGATATTTTAGCAAAATACCTTTCGGTATCTTCCACTATCATATTCCCATTGCGGTCATAAAGTGAGTTATTGGTCGTGCTCTTTTTCTCAAAAAGATGCATAGATCTTTCTTCTCCTGAATTGGTGCGGGTGGTAATCGTAAGAAAAGGTGCAGACTGCATTATAGAGTCCTTTGTTGATTCAGTAAGGTACTCTGCAAAACCTTCGTAGTTTTTAAAAGAAAACAGAGCGAAGTAGCTCCTAGCAGCAGATTGTGATAAGTTTGATATGGCAGGGGATATAGTATACGTGCTATCTACTCTAGTTAGCGTAAATGATTCCTCAGGCTCTTGTGCATGGGTTACGGTAATACTTGCTAGTTCTTCTGCTTCGTAGTCGAATACTTTCCTATCGATCCAGTCATTAGGGTTAGCACTAAATCGAGCTTCGAGTAAGCTAGGAGACCCTAGTATGTTGGCTAGATAAGGTGTTTTTGATCCATTAATGTGCAAGTATGTTGCCGACATGTCTGGGTTTCCTCCTCCCACGTAATAGTCCCGAGCCAAGTCTCCTTCGCTATCATATATTTGAACGTGGATGGACCTACCTACCATCTGTCGGATAACATTTTCTTGTGCAGTTTTAGGTACAGGGCCCAAGATGCGAATCTTAGCTATGGTCTTATTTAAGATCTGGTCCATGAATGCAGGAAACGCTCTGAAACTGTCGTTTATCATCCAGTGATCACCTTGTCTAGTCATTACCACTGCACTTCCTTCTCGGTCCTTTATTCGTATTTTACTGATGTCACCTACGTCTTCATAGGCGAAATTGGTTTCGTCTCTTAGACCAGATTCTCCATTGGATGAAATGAATACAAAATAAGCACTTAAGCCTGCTGCTAACAGTAGAATTATCCAGATGAGTTGTTTCTTCATAAAGACTTCAAAGTAACAACCCTTTCATTGATTTTAACAAACCAATTTTATGAAGAGCTGCATTCACTTTACCATTTTGGTACATACTTTGGATTATACATAATGAGTGATACTTCTATTTATCTATATCCTAATAAAATGGAAGCAGCGAAGAGGTGTTGCGGGATTTAACTGTATAAAGAAATAAACAATGATGAAGCAAAAATGGGTACTGACACTTGGAACGATTTTATTACTTTTTAGCGGGTGTGTAAGAGAGACTGTTGTGGTCAATGTACCTCCGGTAACCGATGCAGATGTTTACTACGAATATCAGGCAGATGCTTGGGGTACCGTTGTACAAGGGGAACTATTTAATGATGGAGAGACCTACATAGATGCTATACAGTTGGAGATTCGCTTATACGATAGGCGTGGCTTTGTCATAGATTATGAGTATGTATGGGTAGAAACGTACTTTAATCCCGGGCAAAGTGTAGGCTTCTTTGTAGATCTGCCGCATAGGGGAGTATGGGATGTAGATGTAGTGATTCATAGGTATGACTAACTATTCGGTGGAAATGGTTGCGTAGTATTACCTTCGCACTACATTGAAACAAGGTTTAATTCAGCTTAGAGACTTCATAGCAGCACATGCTGACAGTATAGTAGTACTTGCGGATAAGCATACATTGGATGACTGCTATCCACTACTCGGTGCAGATTTGCCTTACGTCACAGTTCCTTACGGTGAAGGGTATAAAAACCTAAATAGCTGTGAATATATCTGGAAAAAATTAACGGAGTTGAATGCTAGTCGTCAGACTATTTTACTGTGTCTAGGCGGAGGTGTGCTTTGTGATATGGGAGCCTTTGCTGGGGCTTGCTATCAGCGAGGTATGCGTGTAGTGTTAGTGCCAACTAGTCTATTGGCTATGGTAGATGCGAGTACGGGAGGTAAAACGGGAGTTAATTTTCTTGGTTTTAAAAATTATATAGGCCTATTCGCTCAAGCTGAAGAAACGTTTATCTGTCCAACGTTTTTAGAGACACTGCCTTACTCAGAACGGGTAAATGGATATGTCGAAATGCTGAAGCACGGACTCATTGCGGACCGTAACCACTATAACAAAGTGAAGATGCTTTTTCTAAAAGAAAACAGTAAATTGGATAATGCGCTTATTCTTGACTCTATTGCGATCAAACAACGACATGTAGAACAAGATTT
>DNHN01000262.1:5054-5815 GCA_003485825.1 Bacteroidota bacterium
CAATGATGAAAACGAGGCATTAAGTCATGGGTTATCTGTAGCTATAGGCATGCTAGCAGAGTCTTACATAAGTACGAAGTTATCAGGACTGTCCGTAGATGAAAACCACAAAATTAGTACAGTCATACTGCGATTACTATCAAAAGTAGATGAGCCTATCCCGAGTATAAAAGAGTTGCTTCCTTATCTACAAAAAGATAAGAAGAATGATGGAGATGGAATTAATTTTTCTCTTCTTCAGTCTATAGGTGATTGTAAACAAGATTATACTGTATCTGTTGAACTAATAGAAGAATCACTGAACTTCGTTCGTAAACTGCAATGATACGCATATCTCATCCTACAGGAATACTCAAAGGAACCATAGCGCTTCCTAGCTCTAAGAGTATATGCAATAGGATGCTCATTCTAAAAAAGCTCTATGAGCCAGATTTGAAACTTGATAATCTGAGCAATGCAAATGATTCCGTATTGCTGAAAGATATACTGGATCGTGACGTTCGTGATATAGATGTACAAGATGCTGGCACGGTCTTTCGTTTTATGGTGGCGTATGCCGCAACTGGTGAAGGAGAATATACACTAAGGGGCACAGGGAGACTTATGGAGCGCCCTATTAAAGAACTTGTAGATGCACTTCGTATGTTTGGTGCAGATATCACGTATTTAGAAAAGGAAGGTCAAGCGCCTCTGCGCATAGTTGGAAAGTCATTAAAAGCAAATACGAGTCTTATAGACCTAACGAATGTGAAGAGCAGTCA
>DNHN01000338.1 GCA_003485825.1 Bacteroidota bacterium
AGCGGTTAATACTTTTTCGTTCCTCTTTCTTTTTTTATAATTCTTACTATTGCATTTTGAAGAGCAGAACTTGGTAACCGTCGTTCTTGCCGTAAAGTGATTGCCACATTCTACACAAACTCGTGTGATAATAATATTTGAACTTATAATTTGTTCTATACCGTCCACAGATGCCCTATAGTGTCCAATTTGGGAGGAATTACTATAGATATCCTCCGAACCCCCACTCGGATATCGTCAAAGGTACAAATAAGGTACAAGAATGGTCAAATAACACAAGTATTAACTCAAAAAATGAATACTCTCAAATCCTTAAAATACTGTATAACAGATTGGAAAACTTTGTTTTACGGCAAGTTTTCTTTGATTGTTTACTTCCCGATACAAAACCTCGTGAAAATCGAGTCTAATACCTCATCATTCGTCACTTCTCCTGTGATTAGGCCCAATTGATAAAGCGCATTGCGAATGTCTAAGGCGACCATATCACTGGTAAGTTCTGTGTCTATACCGTTCAATACTTTTTGGAGCGCTTCGGAGCTTTTTGCTAAGGCGTCTGCATGACGTGCATTGTTTACTACGGTCTCATTACCCAGTTCGTAGAGACTTGCTACGCGGGTGAGTTCTTGGATGAGCGTCTGTATATCTCTGTTTTTAGCAGAGGTGAAAACCGTATTTTCTGGCCAGTCTTCTGCATTGTAATCTGTCTCATCTGCTTTATTGGCTACCAGTATGGTTTGGGCTATAATTGGAAGAGTCCGCAGTTCTTCAGCCAGTTGAGAAGGAGACGTAGTGCAGATATCAAATAGGTAGACGAGTAGCTCAGCTTTATTCATGCTGTCTTTAGTCTTCCCAACACCTATCTGCTCTATAATGTCAGTGCTATCCCTTAATCCAGCAGTGTCTATGAGCCTAAACTGTATACCATTGAGTGTAAATACTTCTTCTATAGTATCGCGAGTAGTTCCAGCTATCTCAGAGACTATTGCCCGCTCTTCATTGAGCAAAGCATTGAGCAAGGTAGACTTACCCGCATTTGGCTTACCCGCAATTACTGTGTTGATACCATTTTTGAGGACATTCCCGGCAGCAAAGGAACTCCGTAGTTTTTCTATTTGCGTAAGCAGTTTATCGGTAAGCGCTTTTAATCCTTCTCTGTCGGCAAATTCGACATCTTCTTCACCAAAGTCATTTTCCAATTCAATAAGCGCAGCAAAGTCTATCAGCTCTTGTCTGAGTACAGCGATGTCCTTACTAAATCCACCGCGCATTTGATTCATGGCCATTTGCAGACTAGCTTCACTGTTGCTGCTGATCATATCAGCTACAGCTTCTGCTTGTGCTAGGTCTAGTTTGCCATTTAGGAATGCACGCATAGTGAATTCTCCGGGCTCTGCCATACGAGCACCGCTCTTGAGCAGCGTCTCTATGATACGCTTAGTTATATACGGTGATCCGTGACCGGAAATCTCTACGGAGTCTTCACCAGTATAGCTCTGCGGATTGCGAAATACACTGGCCAGCACCTCGTCTACTCGAGTATCTCCATCTACTATGTGACCATAGTGTATCGTGTATCCATCAGCAGTTGAGATGTCTTTAGTAAAGCATTTATTGACTACAGTAATAGCATCTGGTCCAGAAACGCGTACTACAGCTAAAGCAGATACACCCGCTGGTGTAGCTGGTGCGGTAATGGTGTCTTGTAGGTTTTGCATCTTTTGTCTTTCGAATTACCAGTTTATGGTGTTCAAAGATAGATTAGGGAATGAAAAGTATGTCGGTAGATCCCTGTTTAAATAAAAAAAACACCAGATAGGCGGGTGTTTTTAGGTGGTATATTTTGTGACTTTACTTGCTATAGGTAGCTGTAGTCTTATTCGTAGATACTACAGTCACACCATCTTCCACAGTCTCGGTTCTTGTATCTGTCACTATTACGATCTTATTAGCAGCGAGTTCCGTCACTAGGCTAGTGAAAGTAGCTCCGTCAACAGTGGTGCTTATCTCTTTTTTATTGCTGTCGTACGTGTATTCTCCTAGCGTAATGACTGGTGCTTTATTAGCATTATCTACAGAAGCCTCTCCATCTACCGTATTAATAATCTGATAATCATATCCGATTTTTGAGATGTAGGTTCCGTCAGTTCTAAATTCAGTTGTGCCGTTTTGATTACTAGTTGTAGTGGAGTACGTGCTTGCTAGTTCGCCGTTACGTGTTATTTGTCCGTCTTCTTCAATGAGATCTACAAGATTCCATACGCCCGTTATTCCAACGCTTGTGCCGGAGGAGTTATTAGAGTTATTAGGTGTAGGTGATTCGTCGGTACAAGCAGCAAAGAATGAGACAAGGTATAGTAAGGTGATTATTTTTTTCATTTGATAGTTTTAATAGACAATACTAGTTAAAAATTTAAACTCATACTATACTTGCTATAGAAGTCAAATATCTCATTCACCGCTTCATCGGCAGAATCTACAAGTTTAAAAAGATGAAGATCTTCAGGACTTATATTGCCTTCCGAAAGCATAGTTTCTTTAATCCAGTTTATCATTCCACCCCAAAATTCTGTGCCCACTAATATGATAGGAAACTTAGCAGTTTTTTGAGTCTGCACAAGTGTCAGCGCCTCAAAAAGCTCATCCAATGTACCGAAACCACCAGGAAGTACGATGAATCCTTGAGCATATTTCATAAACATCACTTTTCTCACAAAGAAAAACTTGAAATCTATGTTCTTATCGTGGTCAATGTATTGGTTACTGCTTTGTTCGAAAGGAAGGTCTATGTTTAACCCTACTGATGCTCCTTTTTCTTTACTAGCTCCTTTATTTCCAGCTTCCATTATGCCCGGTCCGCCGCCTGTGATGACGCCAAGTCCAGCTGCAGCAAGTTTTTGACCTATTTCTACAGCCATTTCGTAGTATTGAGTCCCTGGCTTAGTTCTGGCAGAGCCAAAAACGGATACGCAAGGTCCTATTTTAGCAAGTGTATCGTAGCCTTCTACGAACTCAGCCATGACCTTAAAGATATTCCAGCTGTTTGAGCTTTTTATTTCTGGCCAGTCTTTATTTTCAAAGGCCTGTTGTATGCGTTGGTTTGGTTTGTCGGTCATCTATTATTTCTTTTAGGTGTTGTTATTTTTGAGTGTAACTAGGCTGTCTGCATAGAGTAATACGAAGGTAAGTAATCCATTGATGATGATAACTTCAAACCCTGCTTTGAAGCCATCTATAAAGTAAGGCAACCCAAAGTAGTATGCTGCTGTAAATACTATCGCAATAAGCGATATAGGCAACACGTGTGAGTCAGTTACAGCTCTCTTGGTTAATATGCCAAAGGAAAATAAACCGAGCAGTGGTCCATAGGTAAATCCTGCTACCTTAAAGAGCTCTACTATTACCGAGTCGTTGTTCCATTGTTTGAAAAGTAAGATGGTAAAGAAAATGACTACTGCAAATACGATATGTACTTTACGTCTTACTTTTTTATTGGTTTGTTTCCCATTGCGCTCGTATCCCAAAAAGTCAACACAAAAGCTGGTGGTAAGTGCGGTAAGAGCACTGTCTGCACTACTGTATGCCGCAGCTACTAGTCCAATGACAAAGAATGCCCCAACCCAAGGAATGGAATGACGAAGGGCTATGCTTGTAAAGAGTTCGTCTGGCTTGCTGAAATCTGTGATGTTATATGCGGCCGCATATTGATAGAGAAGAGCTCCAAGACTTAGAAAAACTATATTCACTATCAAAAACATACCCATTTGGACATAGATGTTCTTTTGCGCACTTTTTACATTGCTGATACTTAGATTTTTTTGCATCATGTC
>DNHN01000219.1 GCA_003485825.1 Bacteroidota bacterium
AATGATAGATAATAAGGACTCCAAGAAAAGATATAGAGCAGATGTGCTGATAGAAGACTATCAAGAAAAATACAGAGTTAAAAATCAAAAGGAAATAGATAAAGCTAAGAAGCGATTCGGTGATGATTTTGATGAAGCACAGTTCGTAGCCACTAATCCCAATATAGCGCGTAACAATGCCAAGATTAAGGAGATAGATGCGAGGTTAAAGGATGGCTTAGAGAATGACCTGACCAAGGTAAAGGAGCTGATAGAAGAGTTAGGAATAGCTTGTCCAGTAAGCGGTAGTAAGAATTGGACAGACGTACGCCAGTTTAACCTGATGTACAGTACCCAGATGAGTGCTACGGATGGGGAGAGTCAGATTTACCTAAGGCCTGAGACGGCTCAGGGCATATTTGTCAATTACCTGAACGTACAGAAAACGGGAAGAATGAAGCTTCCTTTTGGTATAGCGCAGACGGGTAAAGCTTTTAGAAATGAGATAGTAGCTCGCCAGTTTATCATGCGTATGAAGGAGTTTGAGCAAATGGAAATGCAATTTTTTGTGCAGCCGGGAGAGGAAATGAAATGGTACGATTACTGGAAAGAGCATCGAATGAAGTGGCATACAAACTTGGGTGTCAATCCGGAGAAGTACCGTTACCATGACCACGTAAAGATGGCTCACTATGCGAATGCTGCGGTAGATATTGAGTATGATTTTCCTTTTGGGTTTAAAGAAGTAGAAGGTATTCACTCACGTACAGATTTTGATTTAAAGAAGCACGAAGAATTTACAGGTAAAAAACTGCAATACTTTGATAACGAGCGAAATGAAAGCTATGTTCCTTATGTTGTAGAGACGAGCATTGGACTGGATAGAATGTTTTTAGTACTGATGAGTAATGCATTGGAAGAAGAGGATTTAGGTGAAGGTAAGACGCGAACCCTGCTCAGACTTCCCGCAGCTCTGGCTCCCTATCAGTGTGCCATTCTTCCATTGATGAAAAAAGACGGTTTGCCAGAAATGGCACGGAAAATCATGAAGGATTTGAGCTTAGAGTTTAATTGCTTCTACGAAGAAAAGGATGCGATAGGTAAACGCTACAGAAGACAAGATGCCATAGGTACTCCATTTTGCATCACGATAGATCATGACAGTTTAGAAGACGAGACGGTTACCATTCGTCACCGTGACTCTATGGAGCAGAGCCGTGTTAAGATCAGTGAGCTAGAAAGAATCATCTCAAAAGAGGTGAGTATGAAAGCGCTACTAAAAGGACTTTTGTAAGGGAAGCAAGTGCTTCTATTTTCAAGGCAATAAAAAAAGCATCCCGCCCTGCGGGATGCTTTTTTAGTATTACATTTTTATAGAGCGGAGCGATTAATAATCTCCTTCGTCAGAGTCTGATTCTTCGTATTCTTCCTCTTCAGCTTTCACTTTGCTTACCAGTGTACCATCGGCTTTGTATATTGCCGTGTAGCTCTCTGTTTCACCATCTAAAATAATTTCATATGTTGGCGGTCCAGCGGCCACATCTTTGCGTATCACACTAGAGATTTCAAAATTAGGATTTCCTTTTTTTACTGTTTGTGCCAATGCTGCAGGCAGTTTCTCTGGGTCCATATTTACAGCAGTTTTTTGCCATACACCAGTAGCTGAGAACGTAGCTTCTGTCCAATCGTAACCATTTGAAAACATAGCCAGGTAGGAGGTCCCTACTTTTTCCCATTCCACTTCAGAAGCTTTAGGGTACTTGGTCATTAGGGTCTTTTTTACAGGACTCGGAACTTTAGCGGCAGGGATAGATTGAGCATATGCCGATACGCTCATAAGTACGGCACATAGCCATACGATTACTGATTTTTTCATTCTGTTTTTATTCTTAAAAAAACATAAAAGTATTAGCACCTGCGTACACAGGTTGTTAAATGCACTGCACGAACTTACTATCAAAGATAGCAGGTAGACTAATCTCTTGTATACGGTAAAAGTGTGTTTTTCGACGAACGGATGCTTAAGCGATTGATTTGCAATTAAGTGATTGATTGTCAGCGATTAAAATATTTTTTAACGATGAAATATTGAGCGTGTGCTATCCGTCTTTTCAGGAGGTGAAAACTGTTTTCCTGCGATGTTTCCTAAGAGAGGAGTGATTTTATGGTAACAGAGGCGAATGAAGGTTGGATAGCGGATTCATTTTGGTTAGACTAGTTATATTCTCAAATAATTTCTTTTGATTTGACGCTATGAAAAAAATGGCTCTGCATTGGCAGGTTATCATAGCATTGGTATTGGGTGTAATCTATGCCGTGTCAGTGGTGTATTACGCTGATGTAAATGATACAAAGGCTGGAGTACAGTTTACTGCAGATTATATTGCTCCATTTGGGGTGATTTTTGTAAGAGTACTCAAGCTCATAGCTGTCCCTATGGTCCTTTTTTCAATCATAGCAGGGATAGGTAGTCTTAAAAATATCAAGCAGCTTGGTAGAGTAGGTATTAAAACGCTATTGATTTATGTAGGAACCACGATGAGTGCTATTCTTATAGGACTCTTGCTCGTAAATTTGATTAAGCCGGGAACATTTCCTTCCGAGGACTCGCGAATAGAAAAGCGTATTGAATATGAATTGTGGCTCTCGGAAACTCCCGCAGCTCCAAGATTAGATGACGTAAGTTTTCTGACGGATCCACAGTATTCAAATAAAGTAATTCAGGTGAGAGATAGGTTAGCCA
The DNA here is from genome assembly GCA_003485825.1 of Bacteroidota bacterium. Classification (GTDB taxonomy): domain Bacteria; phylum Bacteroidota; class Bacteroidia; order NS11-12g; family UBA9320; genus UBA9320. The sequence goes on from DNHN01000219.1 coordinate 2,723, forward strand.
TGACACCGATAGACCCTGAAGCGCTGGATAAGTTAGAGAAGGCAGCAAAAGAAAAGTCCAAAGGTCCATTGGCTAAGTTAGTGGATATATTCCCTCAGAACATTTTTTACTCCATATCCGATGAAGAAGGGAG
>DNHN01000053.1 GCA_003485825.1 Bacteroidota bacterium
ATAACCCCGAAGATGGGCTGCCAAGCAATGCTATTGAGTACCTAAACTATCTTGAAGGAAAATTTAGAGATGGAACCAATAAGACCAGAACAGGTCAAAACCTCAGTTTTACGTCCCTTTATGACTACTTTGGAAACCTAAACTACGAAGACAACTATTCTGAAGGCCAATTAGGCAAAACCCCTGGAGATCGAAACGTATTGTTAGTTGCAAAGCCAGCATATCTTGGAAAGGGAGATACTCTAATTTACGACATGGCATTCCCCTATGCTCGCGTCAATTTTGGCGGAAATACTGGTGCTTATGATTCCCTTATTACCCTTGCAATGCACATTAACAAACGATATAATTCAAGCTACTCCTGGATAGAAAAAGCAGAGGACAACAAGAGGGGTTTATCGGTAAATCAAAAAGTAAGGCAATCATTTTCTATTTACCCTAATCCATCTACTGGACTTTTCACCATAAAAGGATTAAATACAGACAAGTCGAGCGTAGTAACCAACTTAACAGGTCAAACGTTGAAAATCATTGATGCTAACACACAAACGATTGATTTATCAGAATTTGAAACCGGTATATACTTCTTGCAAACTGAAGTAGGTTCTGTAAGATTGATAAAACTATAGAGCCCTACAAGTCCATCACCACCTTAAACACCGTTTCACCAACTGCTTTTAGGGTGCTTCTGTGGATGCCGCTCATATTGTCATCATGGGTGTGCCAAAAATCTCCAAAGCCACTTCCTGATGCATCGTACTGGATAATATCTAGCGTGGGAATTCCGCGTATTTGATTCACAAAAACGTGATCGTCTAGTATCTCACCACCGTGGTAGTTTACAAAATGATTGGCATGTCCCAATGCAGCAGCCGTGTTCCATACTTGCTTCACGTACGGCTGTGCATACCTCCATGAGTTGCCTTCTATAGCAAAACGAGCATTCTCCGCACCTACCATATCTAAGAGTATCCCAAATCGGGCTACATAGTTTGGCTTATGTGGCGTCTTAGACCAATACTGTGAGCCTAAGCACCACGTAGTAGGTTCACCTCGGCTATCTCCCATATCCTCTGCATCAAAAAACACAATATCTACCCCAGCATCTGGACGCTGTTCCTGTAGCTGACGCGCTATTTCTAAGAGCACACCTACTCCACTAGCACCATCATTGGCGCCATCTGCAGGAGTTGTAGGTCTTTCCTTATCCTGGTCTGCCATCGGACGAGTATCCCAATGGGCGCATAGAAGTATTCGTTTGGTCTGCTCTGGATTTAGGATTCCTATAATGTTGTTAATAGCTACATCACCACCTCTTCCTGTAGGCATGCTGCCATACTGAATAAACGCTGTATCACAAAACTGAGCTAACTTATTTTGGAGGTATAGAGCGGTTCTTCCGTGAGCTCCAGTGCCGGGCACTCTTGGTCCGAAGTCCACTTGCTCTTGTACGTACCTGTAGGCACTATCTGCATCAAATTTTACGGTGAAGGGCTTTTTAGTCTCTGTCCTAATTTCATCTGACGTACTGTCCTTTGGTTGGTCTTGGCAACCTGCCAAAGTAAAAAGTATGAAACTAAAGACTACAAGTATGTTGGTTAATTTCATCAATTCAGTTTATACGTGCTTCCTTCTTTGCCATCCATTACTTCTACGCCTGCGGCCTTGAGTCCATCACGTATCTTGTCAGCAGTAGGCCAGTCTTTGTTTTCCTTGGCTGATTTACGAATGTCTAGCACCATATTCATAACGCCATCTAAGGCTTCATTATTTCCAGCTGCTTCAGGTACCAGCCCAAGCACACCAAAAGTGAATGCATGGAACGTCTTGTGTAGAATCGCTTTATCGTTTACTGAAACCTTTAGCTTCTTGGCATCTATCTCATTGATCCATTTCGCAGCCTCAAACAAGGTAGCAATTACTTGCGGTGTAGCTAAGTCGTTATTCATCTGCTCGTAGAGTTTGTCTTTCCATGCCTGAATGTTCATATCGCTGCTCTCAGAAGTGGGTAGTCCTTCTGACTTAGCTGCTGCATTCATTAATCGTTGATACCCTTTCTCTGCGGCTTGTAGCGCTTCATTACTGAAATCTAGCGTGCTTCTGTAGTGCGCCTGTAGCAAGAAAAAACGAAGCGTCATAGGAGTGTACGCCTGCTCTAGTAAGTGGTGATCCCCGCTGAATAGCTCTTCTATCAAAACGCCATTATTCAAGCTTTTTGCCATCTTTTGACCATTGATAGTAATCATGTTATTGTGCATCCAGTATTTTGGTGTGCTATGATTACATGCGTTGGTTTGAGCTATCTCGCTCTCATGGTGTGGAAAAAGTAAATCCATACCACCAGCGTGTATATCAAACTGGTCTCCGAGGTATTTTTCACTCATTGCAGAGCACTCTATATGCCACCCTGGGAACCCAAGACTCCATGGACTGTTCCACTTCATGATGTGCTCTGGAGTTGCTTTTTTCCAAAGAGCAAAGTCATTTGGATTTTTCTTTTCATCCTGACCTGCTAAACTTCTTCGGTCTTCTCCAGCTCCAGCTATCAGGTCTTCTATTTTACGCCCGCTTAGTTTACCATAATCGTTTGTTTCTGCATATTTCAAGACATCAAAATACACCGAACCATTGCTCTCATATGCGAAACCGTTGGCCATAATTTCCTGCACCATTTCTATCTGCTCTATGATGTGTCCACTAGCTCTTGGCTCTATGCTTGGGGGCAAAACATTCATCTGTAAAAGCACTTTGTGATACACATTGGTGTATTGCTGAGCCACTTCCATTGGCTCTATATTATTGGCCTTGGCTATCTTTCCTATCTTATCTTCTCCCTCATCTGCATCATTAAGCAAGTGACCTACATCCGTAATGTTTCTTACATAACGCACCTTATACTCTAAGTGTGTGAGGTAGCGAAACAGCACATCCATCATCACCGCACCGCGACTGTGCCCTAAGTGTGGATCTCCGTATACCGTGGGGCCACAGAGGTACATGCCCACAAAAGGCGGATGAATGGGCTGGAACTCTTCGGTTTGCTTGCTTAATGTGTTGTATATGTGAAGTCTGGAAGACATAGCGGCAAATATAGTAAGGGGAGCGGAATGGTGTATGGATAAAAGAATAGACGAGTATAAGCATTCATATGCAACGGGGATAAAAGGGCCAATGAATCCAAAATGGTAATCCAAATTCGATTTAAAAATCAATTGTAATTTTAAAAAAATAGTAAATGATGACTTTATGTTCGAAGGTATTTTAGGGTAATATATTTACGTTAATCCAACAAAAGACCTGATCATAGTGCGTCTTGGAAAGAATGAAGGAAAGGCAGACTGGACGAACATTTTTACATCATTAGCACACGCATATTAAAAATAACAAGAACCACTAGCTATATCAACAAATTAAAAAATGAAAGCAACAATCACCTCAATCGAATTAAAAG
>DNHN01000091.1 GCA_003485825.1 Bacteroidota bacterium
ATTCCAGAAGCATTTGAATAGGCCTGTACGGCTACTATAGCACCTTCTCCTGAGACAGGATTATCTCTAGGAACAAGCACAATCCCTTTTAGAAAGCTAAGAAAACCTGTATTGCTGGCAAATATGGTAGTACTTGAGTCTATTAGTTTCTGCCCAAATGTATTATCTAAAAGAAAGGTCAACTGAGGAGAATTGGCAATGGTATCTTCTCCTATGAGCGTCCGATTAGTAGTTAAATCAAATTTACCGATAAACTCACCTATCTTTTCTCCTAGTGCCGGTCTAAACCGGTGCGTATAAATGGAATCAACCGTAACACTTTGGTCCAGTCTATATACATCTAGAGCCACTTCACTATTGATATCTCCTAGAACCATTGGTCCTGCCGTTAGGTCGTAATTCAGGTGAAAACGGATAGAGTCTACTGTATTGTCTTCGAGCTTTACCCCAACCTCTTTAAGCAGTGGCTGCACTACTAGGCTAGCTTTTGAAAGACCAAAAATGGGGTCCTGCACTACCCCTAAGATGTTGCTTGGTAGTCTGCTAGTAGACAGGGAGTCACTTTCTACCGTTCTTACTTTACTAGCAAAAAAGGCTGTATCGTTTTCTTCTTCTGAGACTAGTCCAACTGATTTTAGCCCTACGTTTGTAGACTCCTTTTTGCAGCCCAAAAAAGCAAGCAAAAAGAAAAGGGGCAATAACCCCTTAACTTTATAATTCATACTGTTTAATATCACTTTTATACTACTGCTTTCCTGCCAACAATGAATTGTAGAAATTCAGATAATTGTCGGCTATTTCATCATTGGTATGGTTTAGAATTGGTTTCTCAAATGAAGATAATCTTTGCTCAACTTCAGCATCTATATCACTGCACCGCACTACTGCGTCTGCATGTTGTATTCCACCCATGTGGAGACTAGTACAGTCTGCTTTAGAGAATGGCTCTAATTCCTCATCCTCTATGAAGTTAAGACTAGCCTTACGCATAAAGTCCTGTCCTAGATCCTCTTTGAAATCATTTTCATATACAGAGTATATTACTTTTGCATTAGAGAATACGGGCTCGTCCTTATACAGTGTTTTTAGGTACAATGGAATAAGACTCGTCATCCACCCTTGACAGTGGATAATATCTGGATACCAGCCGAGTTTCTTTACTGTTTCCAAAGCTCCTTTACAGAAGAAGATGGTTCTCTCATCATTGTCTGCAAAAAACTCTTCGTTCTCGTCATTATAAATAAACTTGCGATGGAAGAAGTCCTCGTTATCTAAGAAGTAAACTTGCATCTTTGTATTAGGTATAGACGCTACTTTGATAGTAAGAGGATTGTCGTTATCATCTATGGTAATATTCATACCGGACAAACGAACCACTTCATGCAACCTGTTTCTTCTCTCATTTATTACTCCAAAGCGAGGAACTAAAATCCGTACTTCGTTGTCTTTTTCTTGAATTTTTTGTGGTAAGTACCTTGCGATTTCTGCCAATGGAGTGTCTCCGTCTAAAAACGGTCTCATCTCTGAAGAGATAAATAGAATTTTTTTTCTTTCTTGTGTATTATCCATAGAACGTCTTATTGTTTTACAATTGCAAAGATACTGCCGTGCCTAACTATAATAATCACGCGGTACTATTGTTTTTTAAATATTTTTATCGTATATATATGCATATAATAAAGACTGCAAATGTCCTTTCTGACTACCTAACCTCTATACGTAGAGACAATCCAAAAGTTACAATTGGCTTTGTGCCGACCATGGGTGCTCTTCATGAAGGCCATGCTTCCCTTGTAACTGAAAGCACTTCTAAATCAGACATTACTGTATGTAGCATTTTCGTTAATCCAACCCAGTTTGGCGAAGCTGCAGACTTAGACAACTACCCTAAACCAATAGAAAAAGACATTGAGTTGCTTATGGATAATGGGTGCGACATTCTATTTCTTCCCGATTATAATCAAGTATATCCAACCAGCTATGTGCAGCAAAAGTTTAATCTCAATGATTTGGACTTAAAAATAGAGGGAGCAAGTCGGCCTGGTCATTTTCAAGGTGTGTGTAATGTGCTTTTTCGCTTTTTTCATATTGTTAAACCCGATTTTGCCTTCTTTGGTCAAAAAGATTATCAGCAGAGCATAGTAGTAAAAAGACTGGCCGAACTTATGGATTCGGCACCTGAGATAGTGGTAGTTCCTATAAAAAGAGAGCCGCATGGACTTGCTATGAGCTCTCGGAATGTACGGCTTTCTGAAAAGGGTAAAATGAATGCAGCATTCATTTATAAAGCCATTACTCAGCTCAAAGAAGATACGGAGGATATGGCCTTGACGGATGCCGTACAAAAAGCCAAGCAGTTTATAAGCGCTCAAAAAGGAGCTCGCATAGACTATCTACTGGCAGTAGATGCAAGCACATTAAATGAAGTAAGCCACTTAGAGGAGGCAGATTCCATAGCCGTAGTCACAGTAGTGGAATATGAAGGTGTACGACTGCTAGACAATATTATTTTAAAATAAGAATCCAGGCTTACAAGCCCCATCAGCGTTTAAGGAGTTCTTCTTAGAGCAAAAAAAAGCTTCAAGCGAATGCTTGAAGCTTTTATCAGTTGCGGGAACAGGACTCGAACCTNNCCACTGCTCCATCCCGCGATAATTGGCTGCAAAGATACAACGATTATTTATTCTCACCAAGCATTACTCCAAGTATTATAAATAACTTTGGAAATTGCAATCCCCGTAAAAACAAAAAGGGCCTCCTAAAACAGGAAGCCCTTAAATATCTCTGAATTTTAAAGTTTATTTATTTACTACAAATCTAGCTACACCTACTTGCTCACCAGCAACCAGCTTGATGATGTAAGTGCCGTTTTCTAAATTCGAAACAGAAAGGTTGTTGTTATTCAAAGTACCCGCAGAAACTTCGCTACCCATTATAGAGTATACTACGAAATTATCCCACTTAGTAGCACCTGCTACAGTAAGATTGTTGTTTGCAGGGTTGGGATATACAGAAGTCTGTACAGCTATTTCTCTAACAGAAGATAGGTCAACCCACTCAGCTATATCGCTAAGACCTCTTGGGAAGATTTGGTAACCTTCGTTGTATGGAGCACGGTTATCAAACTGCCCCCCAATACCTGTGATTGTCATTGTATCAAACTCTACTGGCATGCCTACTATACCTGGGATATCTCTATCTATTCTGATTTGGAACGTATCCATATCTTCATTTGTAAGTTCGACGTTTCCATTGTTTGGCCATACAGTGATAGTATCATTAGTTACCCAAACTTTCTCTAAAGTAATAAAGTCAGACTCTGTTGCCTCAGAAGGTGCAGAAACTAACGTTGGAGCTTTAAGTGTGTTGTTTTGGCTATTCACCTTGATGCTATCCGCAAATAATTCAAGAAGACCGTTGAAGAAATCAATCTTACCTTTTACTGTGATTTCGTCACCTTCTGTGACCACGTAGTCGTCTACATCGTTAAAGTTAAAGATGTTCATTCCTGCAGTTTCATCGATAATAGTGAAAGAAAGACCAGCATTACCGTCTAAATCTACGCCATAAACTACACCCGTAATCTCGTATAAGGTGCCCTCATTAGTAGGAGCTAAATCAGCGTCTAACATAATGATGTCTGCAATATCTGCAGCGGTATAAACTAGAGTAGGCTCTTTCCATAAGTACATGTTATCTATAAAGATAGTTCCTGTACCTCTACTCGCACCTGTGTTATCAAATTTGAATTGGAATATATCACTCATTGATAAGCCTTGGCTGGTATACTCAGATAAAGGGATATCAAAAGAGTTCCACTGTCCAGCTGTTAACGTTCTCTTAACTGCTTTCTCACCTGAAGCTCTGCTTATTGGGAAAATTTCGATATCATCTACGTCCGCAGTCCATATATCAATGTGCAACATTTCCATAGAAGATGCGTCTATTTGACTTGCGTCAAAATCAATACCTTGATAGTTTAATGAAGAATACTTAATCATACTATCTGTACCTATAACAAAATCAGCATACTGAGTAGTTTGTCCCCATCCTGGGTAATAGTTGACAGTAGCTGGGTCTGTGTAAGACTGACTGTATATAGATATAACATCTACGGCTTCTTGCGTTGGGTTATCGACTGCTGCCGCTGGCTCCGTAGCTTTTGGCGGATAGCACGCAGAGGAGTGAGAACCAAGGTTGCTAAAATCATCGATTGTAGAAGAAACCCATTCTAATGTATCCCAAGTAGCAACTCCTGACTGAACACTGTAGTTTCTAACAAGAGTGGAATTGTTAGTAGCCCCAGAAACCCAAGTCCAAGCTGATCCTGGATCTACTCCTGGTACTCCGAACAAGTCAACCACAGTAGATAACGTAATGTTAGCAAGAGTAAGCGCATCGTCTCCATTATAAAAAGTAGCGGACCCTGTGGTGTCAGCTAATGCCAAAATAGCGGCATCCGCTTGTGAGTTTGCAATTATATAAACCGCTTCAGACGCTAGCATTCCGTTCATTCTGAATGTATCTGGCGAAGTTGTTTTACCGTTGTTCATTCTGATTACTGCATAATTAGATAAGTCAATAGCAGAACTCGTTGGGTTGTAAATTTCTAAAGCCTTGTTGTTTGAAGTACCCTCGACGTACTCACTAAAAAAGAGGTCGGTGCATTGTGCATTTACAGCGAAGCTGAGTACAACTAATGATAATAAAGTGTAAAGTTTTTTCATTTTTATGTGATTTTATAATTTAAAAATTACCACAAACTTAATGATATAGTGTTATGTATCCTTTAACAAGTATGAAGAATAGCATAAATGGTTCAACTTTGTAGCAGCAATGGGAGGTTTTCAAAAGCATTTCTTAATTATACTTGGGACTTTATTTCTAGTGTGTGTATGGTACTTGTTTTCAGAAAAGCCACACATAAACGACGGTGAAGAGTACTATGCTGCAGCTAACAACCTGTTAGAAAACAATAGGTTATACGCTGGCGGGTTTGACGAAGAAATTGACTATCGGCTATACAGCAAGCGGACTTTAGGGTACCCTGTATACCTAATATTTCAAAACACAAGCGCTACTATAACTTTGTTTTCTAGCATAGGCCTTGTGGTTTTAAATTTTTTTTTAGGAATTCAACTTTTATCTCATTTTCAAACAAAAAAGAGAGGATTTGGCTTGTTTGTTCTCCTTTTTAGCCTTCATATCCCTATTCTACTTCATGCTTCTTTTCCGCTTTCAGACCTACTACTTTGCGCCGTCATTACCACTTCTGTCGCGGTGTTTTATGATTCAAAAAACTCTGCACGTTCTAAGCTCATAGCTCTTGGGTGTTTATGGGGCTTGGGGCTGCTACTTAAGCCTGTACTGTTACCTACCGTACTCTTTTCGCCAATAGTGTTTTTATACTTTAAGCTTAGGAAGGGTAGGGGTGCTATAGCCCTATTACTCCCCTTGTTTATATACTTGGCGGGTTCTGGAGTGAACTACATGAATACCAACCAATATGAATATAGCTCTATTTCGACGATAAATCTTGGTCAGTACAACGCTAAACTTACTGTAGCAAAAGCATTTGGCTACGATTCTGCTCAAGAATATGTTTCTCGGTCCGAGTTCGCAATACCACGAACATCTAAAGAATATGCGAACTATAGATCCAAGGTTAACTCTCTAGCAAAGAGTACCATTTTAGATAACTTAAAATCTTATATTACCGTACACACTGCTGGGAGTATTAAAATGCTATTAGACCCTGGGAGGTTTGAACTCTACACCTTTTTCAACCAACCCACTTCTGATGGGAGTCTTACTGAAATGATATATGCTCAAAGATGGTCGGATATAAAAGCGGTTTTAATCAAAAGGCCTGTTTTGTTTGTGCTCATTATTGGTTTGTTCTTACTCGCAATAGTGAAGCTTATAGGTGCGGCTTTTTCAGTGGCTCAATTCAAAAAACTGAGTTTTATTCTAATTATCACCGCCTATTTTGTAATTATAGCAGGGCCTGTAGGTGCAGCGAGATTTATGCTTCCTGTTTCTGTAATTTACTTAGTACTCGCCTGCCAAGGAATAGATTCCATCCTACATTCTCTCCAAAAAAGTACGAAAGGCAA
>DNHN01000311.1 GCA_003485825.1 Bacteroidota bacterium
ACATTGGGGAGGGTTCGCTGTAGTACCGAGTGAGATAGAGTTTTGGCAAGGCAGACCGAATAGGTTGCATGACAGAATTCTATACAGCCAAAATCTGGGTAAGTGGACGACTGATCGTCTTCAACCTTAGGTCCATTTACGACCCCAGTTGTCTCATCTTTAGGTAAAACGATGCTTTATCGGTATCTTAGCTAAAAATAAGCCATATTTTCGTAGTATAGAAAGGCGTTAGGTGGGTACTCAATTAAGTAATATTAGAAGGTTAATAAAATCAAGGTCAACGTTGGCCAGCGTTTTATTGGTGCCTGCTATTGTCGCTGGTTTGGCCTTACTAGGATTTCAGACCTACAGTTTAATTACCGGTAAATCGTTTCGGGATTTTGACTTTAATATTGGTAAACTATGGTCCTCAACAGAGGAAGAAGTCACAAGATTTCCGGCAGATAGGGGAGTCTCTAGTCGCCCATCATTACCATTGTTTTTAGAAGAGGAGGACGCTTTTAAAGGAATTACCTCAGCGGGGATATCTCCTCCTACGCTGACTAAAAAAGTACAAACATTTTTACCAACGATCAAAGAGGATAAACCGCTTCTCACCAAAAGTGTAGAAGAGCTTATTGATTTAGAGAATATTAATTCAGTACAGATCAGTACGGCTATTGAAAGTCCTCAGATGCAGAGATACTACTCCAGGCTAGAAAGTGAGTACTTGATAAACCCAGATTTAGTGCCTCTCCAAGGAAAATGGTATGTGGGAATCAATTTTGCCCCGTGCCTAGGGTATCGTACCTTTAGTTATGATCCTTCCTTAGTCCATGGAGTAGTGACTGACGGACAGTACCGGTATACCTATGGTCTTACGGAGTCCAGTCGCAATCTGTCTGACAGGTCCATTACTTCCTATTCTATCGGTATAGACATCGGGAGACGATTGACAAATAGGATAAGTGTATTTTCAGGGTTTAACTATGCACATTATGGAGAGCAACTTCAGGTAAGTCACGCAGATGTCACTAATCCGAATTATGAGGATGCCACTTTTATGGGAAAGAAGCCGCTGTATGAAAGGCATAATAGCGAGGATAAAACCAAGAACATACCGTTTACTAATAAGTACTCTTACTATGAAATACCGCTAGGTGTTAGTATAGACGTAGCGAATTTATCGAAGGCACGAGTGACTATAGATGCGGCATTTCACTATCAGCGATTGGATTATGTGAATGCTCTTGTGTATGATTTTGAAACAGATTATTACTACTGGGCCGAGAAACAAGAAAGAATCTTTAGACGCAATGGCTGTGCTACATCAGCAGGTATTACCCTTTCACAGTATGTTACAGAACGCTTTGAAGTGTTTGTAAATCCTCAGTTTAAATTTAATCTTACCTCCACTTTCCAAAAACCGTATCCCGTAACTCAAAACCAGTATACCTCTGGACTACGCATCGGTTTTAAGCAGCAAGTTTTTTAGGCTATTTTCCCTTACTTTTGCACCAATGAAACGAGTATTTATTGTAGCAGCAGTTAGAACTCCAATGGGAAGTTTTAATGGTAAACTAAGCGGTATATCAGCACCTAAACTAGGAGCTATCGCTATAAAAGGAGCATTAGAAAAAGCTGGTGTACAGTCTGATCAAGTAGACGAGGTATACTTCGGTAACGTACTTCAAGCTGGGCTAGGACAAGCACCAGCAAGACAAGCAGCCATATTCGCAGGATTATCAAATACTACACCGTGTACTACGGTAAATAAGGTATGTGCTAGTGGAATGAAGTCGGTAGCGCTAGGAGCTACTTCAATTATGCTAGGGCACAATGATCTTGTAGTCACTGGTGGTATGGAAAATATGAGTCAAGTGCCTCACTATTTACCCGGAAGTAGAGCAGGGTATAAGTACGGTAACTTTACCGCTATAGATGGATTGGCCCATGACGGCCTCAGGGACGTGTATAATGAGTATATGATGGGTAGCGCAGCAGACAATACTGCAAAGGTGCATAACATCAGCAGAGAGGCTCAGGATGAGTTTGCTATCAATTCATATAAAACCGCAGCAGCTTCTTGGGAGGCAGGCAAGTTTAAGGATGAAATAATACCTGTAGAAATACCTCAGCGAAAAGGAGATCCTATCCTAATGGATGAAGACGAGGAGTTTAAAAATGTACGTTTTGATAAAATACCTGGACTTCGTCCCGTGTTCGCAAAAGATGGAACCGTGACAGCGGCAAATGCGAGTACTATAAATGATGGTGCAGCTTGTATCCTCTTAGCTAGTGAAGAAAAAGTGAAAGAACTCGGTCTTACTCCTATAGCAGAAGTAACCGGTTTTGCAGATGCAGCACACGAACCAGAGTTTTTCACTACAGCACCTGCAAAGGCAGTACCTATAGCGCTAGAGCGTGCAGGATGTACGCTAGCAGATGTTGATGCTTTTGAATTAAACGAGGCGTTTTCTGTAGTGGGAATTGTAAATACCAATTTACTAAAAATTGATGCAGCGAAGGTGAATGTGAATGGAGGTGCAGTAGCACTCGGTCACCCACTGGGAGCTTCTGGAGCTAGAATACTAGTGACGTTGATCAATGTACTGAAGCAGAACGGTGGTTCCATAGGAGCAGCGGGTATCTGTAATGGTGGTGGTGGTGCCAGTGCCATGATCATCAAAAACATATAGGATTTCAATATCCATTTTTTTATAAGGCACGAAAATTGATAATTTACAAGTTATAGATAGTATGCGAGCATTCACTTTTATCACTTTATCATTTTTGTGCCTTATTACTTTCGGGCAGAGAGCTAAAGTAAAAGCGGGTGACTCTATCTACATAGACTCTATCCGTAATTACGAGTACCAACTCGAAGGACTCAGTTATAATATCATCAACTCAAGGGATAAAGTAGAGCGAATTACAAGCTGCTACTACTACATACAGACGTTGAAGAAGGCCCTAAGCATCCCTAATTCTTTTGATTATGATTTCAAGACCATAAAAACAGTTTCTGCTATACGGTCAGAAGATGAAAAGTTTCGTGTGTTTACGTGGAATCTACTACTAGACAGCGGTAAGTACATGTACTTCGGGGCTATACAGATGAATAACCCCGATAGCTTGGAGCTTTATGGATTGTATGATAGCTCAGACTACAACAGGGATGTCATTTATGGCCAATTTGACCATAGGCACTGGATGGGAGCGCTCATCTACCAGATACATCACTATACGTATAAAAAGAAGGATTATTACATCACCTTTGGGTGGGATGGGCAAGATGCGAAGACCAATAGAAAAATCATAGATGTGCTCTGGTTTGATGAAGAAGGTATGCCTCAGTTTGGGGAAGAAATTTTTGATTTTGATGGAGACTTACAGTCCCGTATTATTTTTGATTTCAATGACCGAGCGGCGATGACTATGCGGTATGATAAAAACGAGGAAGCGATCTTATTTGCTAATCTAGTACCGATAAATCCTATGATGGTGGGAATGTATGAAAACTATGTGCCGGATGGTACGTATGATTTTCTGAAGTTTGAAAAAGGCATCTGGAGAAGATACAAAATGGCCTTTGATGACAGACGAAAAAACAGCAATGACTTGAGAAAGTATTAGGAGGATTTCAATAGGCTAACTCGGATTAATTTAGGTAATATCTATGGTCTAGCTGTATCAGGTGTAATCTCTCAGATTCACCCACGGCAGTTCGAATGATACAGAAATAGTGTATTATTGTGATTGGAAAAACTAAA
>DNHN01000283.1 GCA_003485825.1 Bacteroidota bacterium
ATTTGATACCTTTACTATCTAAATAGCAACCCACTGAGTGATTAACTACAAAGTACTTATAGCGGAAGATAACAAACTCGTCGCCAACGTGATGGCACAAGTATTGTCTGAGCTAAATATTGAAAGTACTATAGCTTTCACTGGTACAGATGCGCTAGTAGCGTATAATACAGACTATTTTGACTTGGTGCTCTTGGACATTATGATGCCCTACATGTCCGGCTTTGAAGTCAGTAAAGCGATTCGCAAAACAGATTTACACATCCCAATAATTACGCTAACTAGTCTAACATTTGAAGAGGTTAAAGACAACATCTCCGATAGTGGCATAAATCAGTACATTAGTAAACCTTCCAACCTCAGAGATTTAAAGGTTCTTTTACAGGATTATTTTAAGCCAGCCGCCTAGGCGATATCATTCCGAGCTTAATTTTCCCAAACGAAGTGACACGTCGTATATATTGTGAACGTCAATGTACTATTTTTGCGATGCAAAAAATTGCCAACCAAAAATTAAAAAATAAGTAATGCTGAGCAAGGACGATTTTACACGCCATAAACATCAATCATTTTTTTTAAGATTAAAAGAGTTAGCCGCGGGGAAAGCAGCCAATCCTTTTGAATATAAAATGGTTTTTTTCGGAGGTACAGGAGCTGTAGGTGGACAGGCTGTAATAGAAGTACTAGAATCCTTAGTCTATATTAAAAGTGCCAGCATAAAATCTTCTAACAGTAAGCCTCAGCTTGTTATTACTGGGATAAATAAGGCTCAAATAGAGCAATTTTGCAGTAAACTCTTTCAAGTTTTTGGTAAACAACGGTTTGACAAGATAGCAGAAGATGGAGACGAATCCACTCTTCTTTTTGATGGTTTTTTAGAGCTCCACTTCAAAACACTCATGGCAATACCTAAATTCAGAGTAAATTTAGAAGATGCCCTTGCACAGATTAATGATAAAGACGAAAAGATACGCTATCTAATCAGTGAAGCTTCTCAGACTACCTCCCCGTTTGAGGCATTCATCAATGATATAAAAATTCAATTTGGTTTAAGCCCTACTGAAAAACTGCGAGCAGTATTTAGCGGCATCCCTGTACCAAGCGTGGCTACCTATCACTTCGAGAACATAGATATATTACTAGAACGCCACGGCTTATCTGAGGGAGATACTGAAAAAAGTATAGAGCGATCCATAAAAAAAGAAATTTTAAAAGGTCTAGCTGAGGATTTTGGTGACATAAAGAAACACCACGCAGAGGAAGTACTCATGGCGCATACCACTTCAGTAGGTGGAATGTATCAGATTATTAATAATGAACCAGTTATAAAACTAGGGTATGCTCACTCTTCACTGGGAGATTTACTAAAAGAAAAACAGTTTTATGCCAATGAACTAACCATTCACTATTCAAACTACGGACTAAAAAGCCTCGTAACCGCTAGTGCAATAGGCATAGACTATATCTACCAAAGCAGCACTCTGCCACTGAGCAGCGGAGTTTCTCGAAAGTTTAGATACGCAAGCGAGCAAGGTACACTTCCCTTTGACCTGAAGGTAAGTCAAGATAAAAAAGGGGAACGACTACTCAATAAAATATTTCCGATACAACAGATAGCTGCTAGTCATCCTGTAGTAGACTCCAAAGGGAATCCAACCGAGAAAACGAACTTAAAGTTTGGTAATGATAAAGACAACTTACCTAACCTAAATGTAAACTACGCGCTACGTAGTGGAGAAAACGGACTCTTCTCATTGGACAATGCTCACGCGCTGTACCTAAATATGAAGATTGCCTCCCAAGAAGAACTTGCTCACGTGCTCGTAAGCAACGCCCTGCTAGGGGATGACGAACAAAAACCATGGTTTGACAAAAATGGCATCTGCTATTACACTCAAACGGATAACTCAAGTCTAATTTTTGCTCTTTTGAATAATCGAAAAGAGTTTAGAAGATACCAAACGAGTGCTTTTACTACAAAATCTTTCCAAGAACTAGGCAGTAGCAAGCACCAAGCTGAACTGCATATGCACGGACTATTCATCCTAATGCACAAGCTCAAAAACTTAGACCCTAAGATGGTTGCTAATCAGGTAACTTCTAAATATAAGCAGCAAGAAGTTCGTGAATTCGTAGATGTAAATTCACCCAAACTATTATTGGAAGACGTAGTAGAGTATGGAAAAGATATACCCACACTTGCAAAAAACTTTACCGACCTACTAGCCATCAATTCTGTAGAGGAGCTTGCTTCCTACACTGGTTTTAAAGGGGAAATAAAAGGGTTCATTAAAACATTCTTTAACGGACTATACTCTATCGTATCACAAACCGTAAGAGCTATTACCTCACTAGGTACACCCATCATCTATCAAGATAATGCGGGTAAAGACGCTATCCTTGCTGGGCCATATTTTGCTCCGTTAGACTTAGTACTTAGCACTAACTATACGCTAATCGAAACCATTGATGCTATGTGTAAAGAGCATATGCTGGAACGCGATCAATTCATCAACTGGCTAGTATGTAACAATGGATTTATCGACTTGCGCCCAAATGCTATATTAAATACTGCGAAAACATATGCGGGTGGACTGACCGATTCTATTACTGTTTTGACAGACGAACCTTCTTTCCGTAAGGCGATCAATAACCTAAAACTGAAAAACGCTCGCAACATAGAAGAGAATTACCACTATAATACGAGTGGACTACTAGCGTATTGCGGAAGAATAACTGGCTTGTATGAGCAATTAGAATTATTTGACCTTAGTCTTGGGACGTACAATGGATGGAAAGCTCTTTTCCCAATAGACGGAAATGAAAATCATATCCTGATACCAGGTCTGGTAGAAGCTATGCGCCACTATGCTGAAGGACTCGGTAAAATTACAGGAACAGAGTTCCTATATCCGAGATACGGTTACTATATAAAATAGGTGCTGACGCTGC
>DNHN01000180.1 GCA_003485825.1 Bacteroidota bacterium
GGGCTTTTGAATAACCGAGATTTTGTACACGAAGTACCTACTACTAAAATATCATAGTCCGCAGTGCGTTCTTTTGCCTCTACTGCTGCATTGAAGTCTCCATGGACGACTAAAGTTGTAAGTTCGATGTTTTTACCCGACGTAAAATCTCGTAAAAACTTGATGGTATCCGAAAAATCAGATTGTTCATCGCCTACTAATAAAACCGTCAGATTCGCTCTAAACTTATGTGCTAAGTCAAGTGCTTTCTGCTGAGCAAAACTCGTTGTATTGCCGTCATCTATAGCCAAGAGTATATTGCTTAACGCTATATCCATATCCTACTTGCCTATTATCGATTTTAGTATCCTGCAGACCCGGCTACCCGAGTATCTCTTGAATGTATCGTCATTACGGGCACAGTACTTCGGTTTACTAATTGCTGTGAATACGAATCCATAAACCATCCCGCACTTTCAGTTTCCGTCATCATTAACATGAGTCCAGCATTAACTTCTTCAGCGTATTCAATGCATGTTTCAACTACGTCTACGTCGTACTTTTCCTCTTTTGTACAAGGGATACCACGTTCTAGCAAATATTTCTCCGTTTGATTTACATAGCCATGAACGCGCTTTGTAGTTTCTGATGAGTCACTTTTAGAAACCCCCAGTATATGTACAGTAGATCCAAATGCTTTAGCCATTTCAATACAGTAGGGCACTTTTTGTCTAGTACTTCTTGAATCTGCCAACGGTAATAGTATATGTTTTAATTCTGGAGAACTTGCTTTCTCCGTGACACTAATTACTGGGCAATCCGAGCTACTCACTACCTTAAATGCATTGCTACCCATCCATTTCTTTTTCCACCCACCACTTCCGTGCGAGCCTTGAAGAATCAGCGAATAATTTCCTTCCTTTTCTAGCTTTATAACCTCATCATGGACATGACCACTGCGGTCTATAATCTCCATGTTTACGTTATTTTCTTCACGAAACTTTTCTAGAAAATCAACAGAATCAACGAAGACATTGCCTTTCCCTCCAGTGACCACTAAAGCTGTAATTTCCGAATCAAATTTTAAACTTACACCATAGGCGCTTTGCAGTGCAGCCTTGGATGCGTCGCTATTATCAAACGCCAGTAGAATTTTTTTAAAAGCTTTTTCCATATTATTTCGTTATTGGTTAGTTATTGGTCAATTTGTGTCTACGTATTTTTTACTTCAAATACTATGTCATTCATAATTTTGGCTCAAACAATTTATTCTAGCACAATTAACACTTGTGAAGTTTCCTAAACGCTAGTCCATCCTTCGTCAATATTCTATAACTACGATCTATGGACAACTGGGGAATCAACTATCTATTTTTATTTACAGATTACGGTGAAACCCAAATTGGAAATATTAAAAGAACAACAAATTTTAAGCTCAATCTTATTATTCCAATTTTAGGTATAATTTATCACTATTCAAACTTTTGTTTTGAAAAATCACAAAAGCACCTACTTCTCTTACCGGAAACAAAGCACGAAATCACCTGCCAGTTACTCGTTCGTACTATTATTCTAAAATCAAGCAATAGTTCAATTCATTGAACATCCATTAACTACTTCGAACCAGTATGTCTAGCAAAATCACTTAAAAATTAACCCCTAATCTAGTATTTTTGACCATGTAAAGGTTGTATGTTGGTGCCATTTGATTAAGCAGATTTACACTCTGCAATTTTAGCTGGTTAGGTCAACTAATTTTAATGTCTAGAAATCTCAAGCAATGCACCTTTACAATAAAAAAAATACACGAATGAAAAACGGAAATATCTTGGTCCTAGCAAGTTTGTTACTTGGGTTTATAAGCGCATGCTCGTATACCCCTAAAAAGCCAGACTTTATAAATTTAAAAAATGTAACGATAACATCTGCTAATCTTGATACAGTAGTATTAAGTGGTGACGCTATTTTTAACAATCCCAATCCTATCCCAGGTAAGCTTACTAAAACGAATATTCACATAAAAGTTAACGATATAGATATTACTGATATTGAGCAGAATGTGTCTATAGATGTGCCTAAAAATAGTGATTTTACCGTCCCGGTACACTTCTCATTTAATCCGAAGCAGCTCTCTTCTGAACATGAAGGTTTTTTTAAAAATGCATTAAAAAACTTCCTCAGCAATCAATTAATTATAGAATACGATGGACACGTTACTATAGAGATCCTCAGTATTGGATTTGATATCCCTGTAGCACACACAGATACGATGCGTCTCGTAGGTTCATAAAGATTCCCTTCGAAAGGACTTTAATTCATCCAGCGTAAATATCACTTTTTGCTTAACCCCGTGACTGGAGACACCATTCTTTTTAACTACCAGAAATTCTACATTAATGTAATCATAGTCTGTTTTATTATCTATTGAGTTTATAGTCAATAGCGCAGTCTTTCTTGCTAGTGCGTAGCGGGCCTCGTAATTCACAGGTTCATTGTAGGGGTTCATAAGAACTATTTTTAAACTACTGTTTTCTGTTGAATTGTAAAATGTTGTCTCGCCGAACACCCCTACTTTTTCATATTCACCTGACTGTTTCAGCGCTGACATAAGCATCTCTTCATCTACACTCAACTGGGGTTTCTTTGGCTCTGGCATCGCACAACTAAGCGCCATTTGCAACATCAGAAGTACAATACTTTTCCTAATCAATTCCTATACACCCAATCAATTAAACCTAAAATCCAAGCCTAAGTCTTCGAGCTTTTTCTTTGTAATCTCATCCATTTGCAGTTTATACCGCTGGCTCTTGGCTTTCAGGCTTTGGTCCTTGCCCTTTATTTTAAATGCTAAACCCACTTTGCCGCGCTCGTCTACTAGGTCAAATAACGACTGCATGAGTTCTTCATTGATATCTGCGGCATTGATATTTATGGTTACTTTCTTCAGCTGATGAGATACTGCATCTTCTAAAAAAGTCATCTGCTGGAGACGCAAATCTACCTTGTCTGGATCTCTCCAACTTTTTTCACCCTTGGCTACCACAAAAATCTGAGCATTCAGCTCTATCCAAGGCTTATAGGTAGTGTATTGCTCACCAAATAATGCGAATTCGCGTGTACCGCTAAAATCCTCTAACGTAAATATACAAAAGGGCTTTCCATTCTTACTTACTGCGTCTCTGACCGTAGTGATGAGACCCGCAAGCTTTATTTCGGCTCCTTCTAACTTCAGGTTTTCTTCTTCTATGGCTAACAGGGTATGCGTAGTAAAGTGATCTATTTCAAACTTGAAATTATTCAACGGATGCCCAGATATGTAGATACCTACCAGCTCCTTTTCCCGCTGAAGTCGTTCCATCAGCGTCCACTCCGCTACCTTGGGGAGTTCTGGTTCTGAAAGTTGTACTCCGGATGCTTCTCCAAATAAACTTGCTTGACTATTGAGTTCATCACTCTGCGCCTGCGCACCAAATTTGACTGCTAAATCTATCCCTTTAGTGCCAGCTACTTCAGTAACATAGCTACTTCTATTTACTCCATAATCGTCAAACGCACCGGCTATAGCCAAATTTTCTAATGATTTCTTATTTACCAATCGCTGGCTTACCCGTTTACAGATATCAAAAACGTTCGCATACACCCCATTTTCTTTTCGTTCACGAATAATTTCTTCTGCTGCAGAACCACCTACGCCCTTGATAGCTGCGAGTCCAAACCGGATAGCTCCCTCTTGGTTTACACTAAATTTCTTTTCGCTTTCATTCGCACTGGGCCCCAGTATCTCTATCCCCATCCATTTACACTCGTCCATGAAGAAACTCACTTTTTTGATGTCATTCATATTGTGCGTGAGCACCGAAGCCATAAACTCAGCAGGATAGTGAGCCTTCAGGTAGCCTGTATGAAATGCTAAGTAGGCGTAGCACGTACTGTGACTCTTATTGAAGGCATAGGAAGCAAACGCCTCCCAATCTTTCCAGACCTTTTTTAGCGTCTCTTCCTTGTGGCCCTTTTCAGTTCCTTGACTGATAAAAAGATCGAAGAGTTTATTCATCTCTTCTATCTTCTTTTTACCCATTGCTTTTCGAAGACTATCCGCCTGACCTTTGGTAAATCCTGCTAGCTTCTGAGAAAGCAGCATGACTTGCTCTTGATATACCGTAATACCGTAAGTGTCTTGCAAGTACTCCTCCATATCTGCGAGGTCATACTTTATTTCTTGTCGGCCATGCTTACGCTCTACGAAATCCTTTATATATTCCATAGGACCTGGACGGTAAAGCGCATTCATGGCAATCAAATCCTCGAACTTATCTGGCTTTAGGGCTTTTAGGTGTTTCTGCATCCCTGGACTCTCAAACTGAAATACACCATTCGTATTCCCTCGAGCAAAAAGGTCTAGGGTTTTTTTATCATTGAGCGGGATGTCATCTGGGACTATAGTTATACCGTGACGGTCTTTCACTATCTGTACGGCATCCTTTATTATGGTAAGCGTCTTGAGTCCTAAGAAGTCCATCTTCAGCAGACCCGCATCTTCTACCACACTATTGTCGTATTGCGTTACCAGAAGATCAGAATCCTTGGCGGTAGTTACTGGAACATATTTCGTAATGTCATCTGGTGTGATAATCACGCCACACGCATGTATTCCTGTATTTCGAACAGAGCCTTCTAGTCTCATCGCTGTACGAATGAGTTGACCTATCTCGTCCTCTTGCTCAGCCATCACCCTAAACTCTTCTGCGGCTTGATTTTGCTCCGCATTCATTGCGTCTTTTAGCTTTTTCTGTACTCCTTCCGGTGCTAACACCTTATTCAAGTTTGCACTTAGATGATCTGGAAATGCTTTGGTAATCGCATTTACTTCTTGTAGCGGAACATCCATCACACGACCTACGTCTTTTAGCGAGGAACGCGCTGCCATGCTACCGTAGGTAATGATTTGGGCTACTTGCTTTTTACCGTACTTATCCACTACATAGTCTATCACACTTTGTCTTCCTTCGTCATCAAAATCAATATCAATA
>DNHN01000284.1 GCA_003485825.1 Bacteroidota bacterium
TTTTTCTTGTACGGGATGAATTTATTCTTTGTGCTTTTCGCCCGTGAGATTTACAAAGACATTATTTGGCTAAAAGGTGATGTAATACAAGGCTATGAGAGCATAGCTACCAAAGCTGGATTAGAGACAAGCAGGCGTATTTTTCAAGTAATTTTGATATCGAGTATCATCGTAGATGGTGTTTTTTTATGGGTACATACTAAGCCAGAGTTGTTCTACGTGCTAGGGTCTATTGTCGTCCTCAAAACGATAATGCTCATTCTCATAGCGCACAACGTAAAACCGATACACCGGCTCTTGCAACTGGCTATCCTTCTATTTATAGTTGGGATTGCGTGGTTGTAAAGTTGAATAAATGATATCGTCTTGACTTTCGCTTCAAGGCAAAACGTAAGGCAAAGAAGGATTAAATCGAATTGAGATAGCTTCAGTTAGCTCTAAAGAAGATTACCCTATCTGCTTCATAAGTAGAGCAATACCTTCTTCAAAACTATGTGGGTCATATCCCAACACCTCACGACTTTTAGTGAGATCAAAACCGGTTATAGGCGGTCTTTTAGCTGCTTGGTTGAGTGTTTTACTACTTACTTGTGTGATGATAGACTTGTCCAATTGGAAATAGTCAGCTACGCGCTCTACTATCTCTACTATGCTCATCTGGTCTTTGCCACTGATATTAAAAATACCTTCAGCCTCTTTTTCTTCTATGAGTTTGCATCCTATGGCCAGATCTTCCGCTAGTGTAGGGCTACGAACCTGATCAGTGACTACATTGATAGGTTGCCCTTTTTCTAAGGCTCCTTTCGCCCAGAGTACAATATTGCTTCTGCTCATATCGTGCACGATACCGTATACGAGTACTGTACGGGCGATACTCCATTTGTCGCTTTGATGCTTTACTATGTTCTCTGCCGCTAGCTTAGTCTCTCCATAGTAGCTCAGTGGGTCAGGTTCTGCCTCTTCGGTATAGGGCCCAGCTTCTCCGTTAAATATAAAATCTGTACTTAGGAGTATGAAGTGAGCGCCTATTTCATTGGCAGCTTCTACAAGATGGAGTACGGCATCTACATTTAAACTTTCAGCACCTACTTTATCCTCTTCACACACATCTACATTTGTCATGGCTGCAGTGTGGATTATAGTGTCCGGCGCGTGAAGTGAGATGACGTCATTTACATTTCGTACATCAGTCACATCCAGACTGGCGTAGGTGTACCCTTTTTTTATTGGATATCTATTGACTCCTCTAGCGGTCGCTATCAGTTCTACTGTGTTGTCTTGCAGATAGAGCTCTATCAGTTTTTGGCCCAAAAGGCCGTTGCTTCCAGTGATCAGTACTTTTTTCATTTCAAGTGTAAAAATGGATAGTTTGTATTAAGTGTATTTCGTTTTTTGGCTACTTGTTGCTCGTGCTTTTGGCTATCGTGTATTGGTCTATGAGCTGCCAGTTGATTATATTTTTTCACTTCGTGAAGGATGCTGTTGGTAGCTGATGAGAAGTATGTTTCACAAAAACGATCCCAAATGTATTCCTCCGCCTGCTCCGTGGGGTGAGTCATATCTTCTTTGGCAAATCGGTAGTCACGTAGCTCATCCATAAATATTTCGTAGGATGGGAAATAGCTATGTTGTTTATTTTCAAGAAGCACTTCGTGAATAGCTGCTAATAGTACTGCTTTGCTTCTACTACTTTCAACTACTCCGCTTCGCAAATGACGAATAGGGCTCACCGTAAAAATAATTTTAGCCTTATCATTAATCATCCATACACGGTCAATCATTCTTTGTATAGATTCTTTTGTTTCTTCAAAGGTTAACTGTCGTTGTTCAAACTCCTTGTTCGGCTGCTTGTGGCAGTTTGCTACTACATTAAAGTCTTTAGTATGCACCAAAGATGTTCCAAGAGTAATAATTACTATATCAGACTTTGATAAGAATTCTTTGGTCTCATTTACTTTTTGATTACTGCTAGCAACGGCTTCTTCCTTACCCTTGTACTTGAAGTCTCCGTGATGTTCCCAAGAGAATACTTTCTCTCTCTCTTCAAAATCTGATTCTTGATAAAGTGTAGAATTAGAAACTCTTGCCAAAATGCATTCGATACTAACGGGATTGTACAGTATTCCAAATGGATTAGACTGTTCAACCATTCCCAATTTTTTCATTCGTTTAGCTTGACTATGAGCAAAACAAGAACCAATGGTAAAAATAGCAGGCCATTTGGTTACTTGTGCATCTTTGGATATGTCAAAGTCTATTTTTAATTTCAAGGCGAGGCAAATTTAACCCAAATAAAAAGCCTGAGCGATAGGCTCAGGCTTTATTGATTTTTAGGTATGTCTAGGTCTTATTTACAATCGTACTCGAAGGTGAAATCAGTACCAAAGAATCCAGAGATTTCTTGTGTAGATGTCACTGGGTATTCGTTCTCGTTATAGGTATAAGTTCCTGTGTATGGTAGCTTTATCTCCTGACCTTCAAGTTCTGCTACTAAGTTGGCACTTACTATATTAGATGGTACTAGAGTG
>DNHN01000368.1 GCA_003485825.1 Bacteroidota bacterium
CTTGAACATGTGCCAGCTCCTGTACAAGAAGAAGGTGATACACAAATGATGATAACCTCATTAGACTTTAGTAAATACACTGGACGTATTGCTATAGGTAAACTAAAACGAGGTGAGCTAGTATTGAATCAAACGGTATCATTGGTAAAAAGAGACGGTTCTGTATCTAAAACCAAGGTTAAAGAACTTTTCTTATACGATGGACTTGCTAAAGTAAAAGTGGATAAGGTAACTGCTGGTGACATCTGTGCAGTAACGGGACTAGAAGGTTTTGAGATAGGAGATACCATCTCTGACCCAGAAAGACCGGATGCGCTTCCGTCTATCAATATAGATGAACCTACTATCAGTATGCTATTTACGATTAATGATTCTCCATTCTTTGGTAAAGAGGGTAAATTCGTAACCAGTAGACATATCAAGGACAGACTAGAGCAAGAACTAGAGCGAAACCTAGCAATGAGACTAGAAGAAACTGGATCTGCAGATTCTCACTTAGTGTTCGGTAGAGGTGTACTTCACTTAGCTGTACTTATAGAAACTATGCGCAGAGAAGGTTACGAACTTCAAATAGGTCAACCACGTGTAATCATTAAAGAAATAGATGGCGTAAAATGTGAGCCTATAGAAGAGCTTACAATAGACGTACCTGAGCATCACAGTGGAAAGGTAATTGAGTTCGTATCTACTCGTAAGGGTAATATGCTAACTATGGAGCCTAAAGGAGATGTAATGCACTTAGAATTTGAGATCCCATCACGTGGTATTATCGGACTAAGAAATACGCTTCTTACACAAACTCAAGGTGAGGCTATTATCTCTCACAGGTTCAAAGAATTCCAACCGCACAAAGGAGATATCCCTCAGCGTATCAATGGATCTCTTATCAGTATGGAAAATGGAAACGCTATTCCATACTCGTTAAATAACTTACAAGATAGAGGTAAGTTCTTTGTATCTCCTAACCAGGAAATCTACGAAGGACAGGTTGTTGGTGAGCACTCACGTCCTGGCGATGTAGTAGTAAATCTAACAAAAGCTAAAAAACAAAGTAACGTGAGAAGTAGTGGAGCGGATGAAAAGATAAAACTGATCCCACCACAATTATTTACGCTAGAGGAAGCTTTAGAATATATACAGGCAGATGAATATGTGGAGGTTACCCCAGAAAATATTCGTCTACGTAAGATATACTTGAAAGAAAACGAGCGTAAGCGTTCTAAGAACGCAGCTATCGCTTAATCCACACAAACTAATTATTAATAGCCCAATTCTGTTATCAGGATTGGGCTTATTTTTGCGCTGTGACCAAAGTACTGTATTACTTAATACTAAAACCTATCTCCTACTTGCCTTACTGGGTATTGTACGGGATATCTAATATTATATGCTTTGTCTTCTACTACATCGTTCCATACCGAAAAAAAGTAGTACTGACTAATCTCAGCAACTCCTTCCCAGAGAAAAGTCAGCTTGAGATAAAAGAATTGTGCCATAGCTTCTACAGGCATTTGTGTGATCTTATCGTGGAGAGTATTAAATTATTTAGTATTTCAAAAAATCAAATAGCTGAACGATTCATTGTCAATAATCCTGAAATTATACAACTCTATTTTGACCAGGGTAAAGATATACTCATAGTAGGGGGACATTACAACAATTGGGAAATGCTAGCCGCAGGTATCGATCAGCAAGTTCCTTATGACACGATAGGTCTCTATTCTAAGTTGACCAATGCTTTTTTTGATAAAAAGATGAAAGAATCTCGCAGTGCATTTGGCCTTAGAATGGTTACCACAAAAGACTCTTTTGCTTATTTCAAAGAAGAACATACTACACCGAGAATGACTATATTCGGAGCTGATCAAAGTCCTACCTATAGTAAATCTGTGCATTGGACCACATTCTTAAATCAAGATACGGCTGTAGCATTAGGCACGGAACGATTTGCAAAAAAATACAACCTTCCGGTAGTGTATGGAGCTATCAACAAGGTGAAGCGTGGACACTACACCTTGGATATAAGTGTACTTACTGATACACCAACCGACACAGCAGAGGGAAAAATCACCGAATTACATACAAAGAGGCTAGAGCAGCAAATACTGGCCCAACCAGAATACTGGCTCTGGACACACAAAAGATGGAAAAGGAAAAGGTAAGAAGATGAACAATCTCCAAAAAATCACTCAAAAAGGCAAAAACATCTTCATAGCACCTACCGCTACAGTCATAGGCGATGTGACACTCGGCGATGAAGTCAGTATATGGTTTGGAGCAGTTTTGCGTGGCGATAGCGATACAATAAGCATAGGAGCTCGCACCAACATACAAGACAATGCCGTAATCCATTGCGACCCAAATGATCCTGCAATTATTGGAGAGGAGTGCATAATAGGTCACTGTGCTATAGTACACGGAGCAAAGCTAGCCAATAATGTACTTGTGGGTATGAATGCTACCGTACTCAACAATGCCGAGATCGGCGAGTTTTCTATCATCGGTGCAAATGCCCTAGTCACAGCTGGCACTATCATTCCACCATATTCTCTTGTACTGGGTTCTCCTGCTAAGGTCGTAAAGAAACTCAGCAAAGATCAAGTAGAAGGTATCCGAATAAATGCGCAGGTATACGTAGATAAGGCCAAAGAGTATATTGCTTATTATCAATCCAAGGAAGCATAAAAAAAGCTCCAACCAATGGCAGGAGCTTTAAGTTCTTTAGCAGAAGCGCTTAATAAGTCTTGGTGGTAAGTTCACCAGAAGCGTTCCACATTTTCCAAGTACCCACGCGAGCTCCTTTATCATAGTACATCTCAAATCGTTTATTCCCTTCATCATCCCACACTACCCATTTACCGTGCTTCTGATCTGCCAAATATGAAGCTGTTCCGCTTACATCGCCCATAGTATTGTACTGAGTCCAGTTTCCGCTTCGTTTACCATT
>DNHN01000092.1 GCA_003485825.1 Bacteroidota bacterium
TATAATACTGAAAATCAGCCTTAAATAACTGTAAATTATCATGCTGCGAGTGTATTTCTATCAAGTTAGAACCCAGTTGATTTAGGGTAGATAGATTTACGGGAGTGTCATTGATAAACGAACGACTCTTTCCTGAGCTGGCAATCTCTCTTCTCAGAATGGTATGCTCCTCATAGTCTAGGTCATGCTCTTCATAGATTGACTGTAGATCATATCCCCGGACATCGAAAGTGGCCTCTATAACGCATTTACTCTCCTTATTTCGCAGAGAGGAAGTATCTGCACGCTTACCCAGTGCCAGTCCGAGAGCCCCAATGAGTATGGACTTGCCCGCACCCGTCTCTCCGGTAATGATATTCATTCCTTTATCAAAATGCATATCCACATCTGATATTAAGGCATAGTTTTTTACTTTTAGGCTGAGTAACATTATTGGGACAAAAGTAGACGAATGTTATCACTAATTTTGATAAAAATATTATCTAAAACCTGTGCAATGAAATCCCTTTCACTATTACGCTTTACGTTACTTAAATTTGCATCAAATTATGAGTACAAAAAAACCGTTAATACTGATCAGCAATGACGATGGCATAACTGCACCAGGCATACTCGCTACAGTAGAAGTAATGAAGCAGTTTGGAGATGTAGTGGTAGTCGCTCCCGATAGCCCACAAAGTGGCATGGGGCACGCCATCACTATTAATCAACCATTGCGCTTGGTTAAAAATAATCAGTTTGGTCCTGATGTAGAAAGCTACCACTGCAGCGGGACACCCGCTGACTGTGTAAAACTAGCCGTGGACAAGGTAATGCATCGGAAACCTGATCTTCTGATTAGTGGTGTAAATCACGGTAGCAATGCGAGTATAAATGTAATCTACAGTGGAACGATGAGTGCGGCTATGGAAGGTGCTATAGAAGGTATTACTTCCATCGGATTTTCCTTGACTAACTTTAGCTGGGAAGCAGATTTTTCTGCCAGCAAAGTCTATATGCACAAGGTAGTGGCACAAGTATTGGCGCACGGTCTACCTGAAGGAACATTGCTAAGTGTCAACATACCAGATGTACCTGAGAAGGAAATAAAAGGGTTAAAAGTATGCCGCCAAGCACGTGCAAAGTGGGTGGAAGAATTTGACCATAGAGAAGATCCACATGGTAGAGACTACTACTGGCTCACAGGCAAGTTTGTGAATTTGGACAAAGGCGAAGATACCGATGAGTGGGCGCTCTCTAACAACTATGTATCTGTAGTACCCGTGCAATATGACCTTACGGCTCATCACGCGATACAGACTATTAATTCTTGGGAATTTTAAATGAGAAAATACGACAATATAGCAGTAGGCATGGTCGTGGGACTGTTAAGCCCGCTGATCATTCTCTACGGGGTGAATGTGTTTAATTTTGACCACTTGAGCTACCTGCTCTTTTTGGAAACAGGATTTAGTACCGGTAGTATAAACCCATTCTTGAAAATAGCTGCGTTATTTAACCTAGCTCCTTTTTTTCTGTTCATCAATATGAATAGAATTAGAACTGCTCAAGGAATTGTATTTGCTACTATCCTAGTGGGATTAATTATTGTCTATTTCACCTTAATGTAAGTTCATGAGATATTACGTCATATCTGGAGAAACATCAGGAGATAATCACGCAGCACGTGTCATTTCTGAACTAAAAAAGCGTGACAGTACTGCTCACTTTAGAGGAATGGGTGGTGACCAGAGTGAGGCTGCAGGACAAGAGCTGCTTATACACCAAAAAGAAATGGCCATCATGGGTCTAGTAGAAATACTCTCTAGCCTCAAAAAAATTGCCCGAAACCTTAAAAAAGTAAAACGTGATATCGCAGAATGGAATCCAGATATAGTACTACTCGTTGATTATCCTGGCTTTAACTTCAAGATAGCAAAGTATGTGCATGGCTTGCACATTCCAGTACACTACTACATATCTCCAAAAGTATGGGCATGGAAAGAAAACCGTATCAACGGAATAAAAAGCTACGTGGATGAGCTTTACACCATTCTACCTTTCGAGACTGAATATTTTGCGAAGCGTAATATAAACGCTAAATACGTAGGCAATCCAAGTAAAGAAACTGTAGATGAGTATCTCGAAGTCAACGACTTGCATAAAGGATCTAAACAAATAGCTTTACTTCCTGGGAGCAGGAAACAAGAAATAAGCACCTCACTGCCTATCATGCTGGATGCGATGAAGCAGTTTCCTGACTATACACTCCTCGTGGCCCAAGCACCCGGATTTGATGATGGGTACTATCATGCATTTGACCCGAACCTAAAACTCATCAAAAATGACATGTACTCCCTCCTAGCCCAGAGTGATGCCGCACTAGTCACCAGCGGTACAGCTACGCTAGAGACCGCCTTAATGTACGTTCCTCAGGTAGTTTGCTACCGTATGAATGAACTTAGCTACCGTATCGGTAAAATGATCGTTAAGCTAGACTACATCTCATTGGTCAATCTTATACTCGACAAACCCTGTGTTACCGAATTGATACAAGGAGATTTTAATGCCGAGCGCGTAACGCGTGAGCTGAATGCGCTACTTTACGATGACGCTACGAAGACGCGTATAAAAGAACAATACACTGAATTACATGCCCGAATAGGTACAAGCCACCCGTCCGTAGAAGTAGCTAAGTATATCTGGCAGAGTGTTTCATAGCATAGCAGCTTACTGAGTCCTTTCCTCCCCAAGTCCTAATCATAACCACGACAGCGAGTTCAGTGCTCACGCAGTACTCTCGTTCACTAGCATAGCGCGAATTTACAAACCGTGAATTCGTCCACTTTTTTTTCCTTCTTTGTTTCATTTACGTTTCTACTTTTAAGCTGTATTATTGTGGTGTGAAAGGAACCATAATCATATTTGCCGTAGCACTATTGTCTATCGGATGCAAAAGTCAACAGGTACAAGACCGTACCATAAAACTAACTGTGACAGAGACCTCTGACTACTGCGGAGGTGCAGCTCCGAATGAAGAGCTTATGCTGGAATTATTGAAAGAAAAGCCTTTCACCGGAACTATCTATGTACACTCCATATCTGACCGTACTGACGATGGTCAAAAATTAGTGATCTCAAATGGAGAGCTCAAACAGTCTGGCTTTTCAGAAGGCGTCTATTTTGTGTACTTCCACCCTAAATTTGACCGAGAAGATCCCGCCAATGCTAAATTAGGTGACGAAAAGGTTTCTTGTTTAGAAATGGTCAGCTTCCAACACAGTGCTAAATTCTTCATCACAAAGGAAACGAAGTCTGTGAATTTCAATGTACACAAAATGTGCGACCCATGTTCGCCTCCACGTCCATAGAATATCTCAAGACAAACAAATTACTTTTTCACTGACAACCCCTCTTTTTGAGAAAACATTGAAAGCGGCCTTCTCGGGTCGCTTTTTTAGTCCCAAATATTTTCCACTTTTACTATGAACCTGAGCTCGACTATTCTTATAAAAAAAAGGTATACTGCTTCCACCAGAAAATAGCTAAGCGACACTCTCTTCTTGGTTCTTTGACAAAAAAAAGAGCCGCTAGTGGCGACTCTTTTTCATCTATATGTTACGTACAGCTTACTTCACTAGCTTGGTAGTGATTCTGCCGGCTGAGGTATATACCTCGAGATAATAAATCCCGCGGCTCAGTGCTTCTGTAGCTATCACAAAGTCTTTAGTATTAGTCAAGTCCTGTGCTAGAACACTTTGACCATTGGTGTTTAACAATGTAAATCCAGTGGCCA
>DNHN01000136.1 GCA_003485825.1 Bacteroidota bacterium
GACACTATGGCATCCTCACGACCTCAAATGAGACCCAACACTCAAGCGGATCCCATCTCCATTGAACAGGCAATCATGCAAGCTAGTGTACCACAGGTACAAGCAGCACCCCCAGTACCTACAGACTTCGGTGAAGCCTTCAAAGACGCACGAGCTGACATGGGAGCGGGAGGTATCTTTACCTTTCGTGGTCGTGATTATACTACTGATTATGCTGAAGAAGAAGATAAGACGATGACTGCTAACATGGGTGGTTCTGTTTATCTCAATATGGGAGGTTACCCACAAGGGTACTTAGATAATTATCGTAAAGCTATAATGGCTAACATGGGTCCGGAGTACTTAGCTAGAATAGAGAAAATGGGAGGCATAGACGTTGTTCGTGAACTGCAAGCGCAAGTTCGTCCAGACTATACACCAGGTAATGTAGAGGGAAACTTTGCTTCATTTGACGATCCTGCTTTAAAGGCTAGATCAGACGGGGAGATTGATTTAAGATTGTCAGATCGAATGCTAGATAAAAACTTATATTTATCACAACCTGGCACTGGTATGACAACAGAAAAATCTATGGCTAAGCGTAAGAACCTTGCGTCTAATAGTTATGTACCGATGCCAGAAGTGAACAGTGATGAGTCATTACTTCAAGGTTCTTCCGGAAGCGTTGCGAGTGCTGCTCGTTCTTTCCCAAGTGACTACCCAATTAATATGGATGTCCCAAGGGTTGAAGGCTACAACATTCCAGCCCCTATCCCAGCCCCTAGACCAACCATGATTGGTGGTCAGTTGTACTATTTGAATGGTGATGGTCTTGTTACAGATTCAAATGGTAACCCTGTTCAAGACCCTAAAATTGGTGCTGCTGTTCAAGATAAACTTAACTATAGCCCAGAGGAATCTGCTGCTAATGCACAAGCATACAACGAATCTATGGCTGAGCAGGCGGTATTCAATGGTGTTGCTCCACAGTCAGTAAATCCAAGCTATGATTCAATGCGTCAACAGCAAGAGTCTAATGCTGCTGAGGCAGAAAGGATTAGAGCGGAGATTGCACAGACTAATATGGAACGTCAGGCTCTTAATGACGAGTTTAACAATAGAGAACCAGTAGTTGTCCCACCATTAGAGACTGGGCCTTTGGTTCTAGAGGGTTTTGTTCCAGATGTTCCTGCATATGAAGGTGAATTGGGTGGTTTAATGCCCCCCTATGAAGGTGAATTGGGTGGTGGTAACATGCCTTTAATGAGAGAGGATATTGTTCAAGCTCAACAAGTTTTAAATCCATACGACTTTAACCCATACGGTAATGATCCTATGGGAGAAATCCCTAAGTTGGAAAATTCTGATGGGTATACGAATGAGGAGTTACGTGTTTTATCTAACACCGACAATGCTGCAGGCTCTCCTTGGGCAGAAATACTACAAGAACGTACAGAACGCCAAGCAAGTGAACTTAGATCTGAATTGCAAGAAGCTGCAGATAATGGGATAGTCCCAACACAAAGTTCTTTAAATCAACTCAGTGATCTTGAAAGGCAATCGAGAAATGCCAGTGAGGTTAAGGCTGTAAACGATCAGGTTGTAGCTGCCAACCAACAATCTGTAGCTACAACAAATGATGCTTTAGGTGCTACAGAAAGGGAGAGAAAATTACGAGCTATTGAACGTGCAGCTGAGTATGGTATAACAGTAGGTGACGGTTCTTCTAAGTCTTCTGAAGATGTCACTACAAAAGTTGAAGGTATAATTAATAACTTGCCTGAAGACGATAAGAAAACCTCTAAGGACCAAGACCTTGCTGCTAAGGAAGCTGCTGCTGCAGAAGAGGCGCGCCTTAACCAGGCAGGTGGTGGTGATGCTAAAAACACACCTGAAGTTAAAGGGGCCATGTCTGCAATTAAAAGCATGTTTGGAGATCTGTTTGACACTAAAGAACTTTTAAGGGCTGCTATCCTATATCTAGGTGGTCGTGCTACTGGTCTTAATGGTAATCAAGCCCTTGCTTTTGCTGGTAAGAACTACCTGGCTAGGGTTGATGCTAAAGAGGGTACATACCAGAAGATCGCTCTTGAAGGTAAGCATACTAAAGATAGTTTAGCTGTCTATAAGAAGACCATGAATCCTGCAGACCTTGTAGCTAAAGGTCAACCTGCCATTGAAACAGGTGATTATAAGGATGTGTATCATACCAAGTCAGGTACTCCTGTTAAGTTGATTGAAAAAGAAACATCTACTGGTAGAAAACTGTATTACTATAAAGGTGAGCAAGTAGATCTTAATGATTTTACAACCGATGGTAGATACTCTGTTGGATCTAAAGACCATGAGATATATGTTGGTCAGCTTGAAAGTGCTGTTATCTCCCAAGTTAAGGAGCTACAGGAAATCAACATGACCGATAGTGATTCTAATGGTAAAGGCTCTAAACCTATAATCGGCATCACACCAACAGGTGTTGCCACACAAGCAGCTAAGTATGTTATTAAGAATCAACTCCCTCGTGAAGTAATGCGGGATCTTGTCAGCATTGCATATAAAGATGCTGTGGCAGAGAAAAAGTCAACAGGTAAGACACCCTCTTCTTTGGAACCATTCTTTGAAAAAGCTTATGTTAAAAGTAGAACAAGCAATGTTGTTAATTTTACATTGGGTAATGGTAAACCTGCACCCGCTGCAAGTGTGAATCAATTCTTTAGGACTATCAGAGACATGGCAACTGCTGCTGAACAGGTGGAAAACCCTGACTTTAAATTGTCTAGTCTTAATGACACTCAACTTTCAACTTGGTTGTTGCAGTCCAAAACATACACAAGCTGGAATCAAATTACAGACCCTGAAGAAAAGAAATTCTTTGTTGATAGGGGTGCTAAGGAAGTTCCACCCCGTAGTGGATTCATGCAGTATGTCTTAGAAGGC
Source organism: Bacteroidota bacterium (assembly GCA_003485825.1). Classification (GTDB taxonomy): domain Bacteria; phylum Bacteroidota; class Bacteroidia; order NS11-12g; family UBA9320; genus UBA9320. The sequence continues at coordinate 2,917 of DNHN01000136.1, forward strand.
TACCCCAAAACATCCTAAGTCAAGTTAAAACAATTGGTATGAATATATACAAGGAGATATGTAATGGGAATATTAGATGATATTAATGCTTATAAACCTACTACTCTAGCAGGTACTAATAAACATTTTATCGATGGTGATTCATTGGATAACCCAGATGGTCCCAACTATCGTATCGCTGGTTATGATTCCGCTGAGGTTTCTAAGTTGATAGGTAACAGAGTAATTGAAGGTACTGCAGGTGGTAATGCATCTGCAGAAATAATTACTCGACTTGCAAACGAACAGGGGTTCACTAATATTGTGCCCCTGTTCAACCCCGATGGGTCTCGTATGATGGACTCAGGTGGTAGTCGTCAGATGATTGATCTTGTCAATGAAAATGGGGAAAGTTTTTCAAGATCTATGATATCATCAGGTGCAGGTAACATAACAACTTACGCTACAGATTCAGATGTACTTGCTAAGTCTATAGCTGAAGCTGAAAGAAATGAAGCTTTCAGGAAAGGAGATTACGAACCTTCTGCATTTGATCAAGCAGCCTATGCTATTAAATCAGCTGAGTTATATGAGGGTGCTAAATCCTTAGGACTTAAGCAGACATTGTTTGATGAACAAGAAAGAGCTTCTTACATTAATTACTTTATGAATCAGGGGATGTCTAGGGAAGCTGCTACAAACGAAATGAATAATTACTTTACTCGTGATGTTCAGCTTCGTAAACCAGGTGTATCAATTGACAACAAATCTCTTAACCCTGTCAGCGACTCTTGGGAACAAGGGTGGATCAGTGTAGGTGAAAGTGCCTACGGTGTTGCTAACTTAGTTGGTTCCTCCACTGGTGCTGAGGGTCTTGAGAGATGGGGTGAGGATGGTGTACGTAGGCAGCAAGGTAAGCTGGCTGAGTATGGATACACGATTAACAACTATAAAGATGTTGACAGTATTGGGTCTGCCTTTGAGTACCTTGGAAGCACAATGGCCCTGTCATTACCCTACATGGCAATCACTGCTGGTTCTGCTCTTGCTGGGACTGTAGCTGCTCCTGTCATAGGAGCCACTGCTGCTGTCGCAGGTGCTGTAGCTATCCCCTCATTCATGTATGCGGGTCAAACCTGGAACGACATGGAAGGTGATAACGACAGTAAGTCTGCTACCATTGCTATTGGTTCTGGTATTGCTCAAGCTGTACTTGATCGATTAGGTCTCAAAGGTATCGGTGGTATTGCTAAAAATCCAATACAAACTATTAGAGATGATATTCCAAAAGCACTTGCCAAGGCTCGTAACATAAGCCTGTCAGAAGCTAAGTTAATTGTTAAGCAGGAAGCAGACTTTGCTATTGGGCAGTTTGCAAATGAAGCACAGAAGATTGCTAAGGCTCAACTGACAGCTAAGCAGACTTCTATGAGAGCCTTAGGAAGTGTGGGTGTTGGCTCAGTATCTGAGGGGCTGACTGAGGTTGGTCAAGAAGCTATCGGTTATCTTGCTGCTGTTCAAGGTTCGGATAAAGTATTTGACTACGAAGAGTTTCAAGAACGTTTAGCTAATGCTGCTGTTGCTGGCACTGCCTTGGGTGGTGCCTTTTCTATTCCTGGTACAGTTAAAGACCAGATAACTTGGATGGATGCAGCTGCTCGTTTCGGAGAACCCATACCTCAATCAGACATTGAAAGATATGTGGAGGAA
>DNHN01000302.1 GCA_003485825.1 Bacteroidota bacterium
AGCTCATCATTTTGGTGGGTACTCATTTTATGGCGCATGGTGCTCGATGGTATTTCAGCGATTAAGTTTTTAGTAGGAGGGCAGGCATCGCTCTTTTGGGTCATCATAAAAGCGCATTTTGCTTTTTGGGGAAGTTTCGGTAGTGTGTTAAAAAAACGGACCGAAGTCAAGCAGTTGGGGAATGCCTCAGTGCACCTATATCCGAAGTCTATTGTTTGGCAATATTTCGGAAATGGTAAGAAGAAGTACAGTGACTTGTAATGCCAGAAAAAGTGTAATCATTCTGGTGTTTTTTAGTATAATTTCGTTTTAAAAAATAGGGGCAAAAAAGCGTTAATTTTTGCGTTTTTAGGGTAAAAATGGCCATTATTTGCTATAATTTCGGCATAAAGGAGCTGAAATGGCGATTTTTTTACTTTATGGAAGTGGGGAGTTGATTCAAAGAGTGGTTCGAGTTTATACCGCCTTTAAATGATCCTCTGGATAACGTAATTATGCGTCCCTGAATAGCTAGACTTTACCCGTAGTGAAGTCGTTTACAAAGTGTTGAATAGCGAGGGTGTATCCATTCATTCCTAGACCGTAAATTCCACCTACACAGTATTTTGCAAGAAGTTCAATATGTCTTTCATTTTCGCGAGTGTAGATGTTGGAGATGTGCACTCCTACTACAGGTGTTTTTATAGCAGCTACGGCATCTGCTAATGCCACAGACGTGTGCGAATATCCGCCAGCATTGAGCACTATCCCAGTATATTCTCCGCTTTCGGTATCGTGCAGTCTATTGATTAATTCACCTTCTACGTTGCTTTGAAAGTAGTCTATGTTGATTGTTGAAAAGTGGTTTTTAACTTGAGTTAAGAAAGACTCGAAAGTTGTAGCACCATAGATGTTAGGCTCTCTCGTTCCGAGTAGATTTAAATTAGGACCATTAATTATTAGTATTTTCACTCGCGGTGGTTCTTTTGATGGTTCAAAGATATACCTTTGTTTGCTCAATCTCAGCATATGAGCGATCCTATAAAACACGAGTGTGGAGTGGCCTTCATTAGGCTCAGAAAACCACTAGAATTTTACAAAGAAAAGTACGGAACAGAACTGTACGGTTTAAAGAAACTTCAACTGCTTATGAATAAGCAGTTGAATAGAGGCCAAGATGGTTCGGGATTAGCAGTAATAAAGCTGGATCCGGAGTACGGTAGTCGCTATATAGCGCGTGAGCGTGCTATAGGAAGTGGAGCCGTCTCGACACTGTTTGAACGTATAAACAAAAAATATGCGAGTCTGGATCAGGAGAAAGTTCAAGATACCAAATGGCTGAAAAAGAAGTACCCGTATGCTGGAGAAGTTTTACTTGGCCACCTGAGATATGCGACTCACGGTAAGAACAGTATAGAGAATATTCATCCATTCTTACGACAAAATAACTGGATGAGTAGAAATCTAGTACTGGCAGGTAACTACAATGTGACCAATGTGCAGGAGATGTATCAGCAGCTTATAGAGCTCGGACAGCATCCTAAAGAGATCAGTGACAATGTAACTATGCTCGAAAAAATTGGTCATTTCTTAGATGATGAGAATGAGCGCTTATACAAAGAGTGTAAGGAGAAAAATATGGATAGTCTTGCTAGTGCAGACTATATCAAAAACAACCTTGACATAGAAAATGTACTAAAAAACTCGTTCAAAAGTGTAGACGGTGGCTATAATATGGTGGGCCTCATAGGAGATGGGAATGCGTTTATAATGCGAGATCCGAATGGAATACGTCCAAACTATTACTGGGCCAATGATGAGGTGATTGTAGTGGCAAGTGAGCGTCCAGCGATACAGACTGCGTTTGATTTACAACTGGGTGACTTAAAAGAAGTCAAGCCGGGATGCGCTCTCATTGTAAAACGAGATGGTAGTTTTGAAGAAAAGCAAATACTAGAACCACAAGAACGCTTGTCATGTAGTTTCGAGCGAATCTATTTTTCCAGAGGAAGTGATGGTAAAATACATGAGGAGCGAAAACAATTGGGAAGACAACTGTCGCGAGAGATACTAAAACGGCTCGATTTTGACATCAGATCTACTGTGTTTTCATATATTCCAAACACTGCAGCAACGTCTTATTATGGGCTGATAGACGGGGTTTATAAGTACTTGGATAAGTGGAAGAGAGAGCAGCTGTTAAAGCTTGGAGGGGAAGCTAAAGCGTCTGAAATAGATAAGCTTCTTTCGGTGAAAATACGAAGGGAAAAATTGCTGGTGAAAGATGCTAAAATACGTACGTTTATAGCTCAAGACGAAGGCAGAGATGACCTTGTTGGAAATGGCTATGACGTGACCTATGAAGTAGTAAAATCTACAGATACTTTGGTTGTTGTAGATGACAGCATTGTAAGAGGTACTACTCTGAAAAAGAGCATTTTGCGAATACTAGATAGGCTTGGTCCAAAGAAGATAATAGTTGCTTCCAGCGCACCCATAATCAAGTACCCAGATTGCTATGGGATAGACATGAGTCGAATGAACGAATTTATTGCTTTTCAAGCGGTGAAAAGTCTACTGGCTAAAGAGGGCGATGAACAGTTTATGGAAGTAGTGCTAGCTGCTTGCAAGGCGGAGTTAGAAAAGCCTCTTAATGAGATAGAAAACAAAGTAAAAATGCTCTATAATCGGTTCTCTGATTCCCAAATTGAGAAAGAAATTGGACTCTTGGTAACACCGGAAAATATGAAGGCAGAAGTTGAGATTGTTTACCAATCCATAAATGGCTTGCACAATGCCTGTCCAAATCACTTGGGCGATTGGTATTTTTCGGGCAATTATCCTACCCCTGGAGGCAACGCAGTAGTCAACAGGAGCTATGTTTACTACATGGAAGGCAGTACGGCGCGAGCATATTAGATTTTGACTTTTAAGTAGTTTTTTTCTTATGGTTTTGAAGTAGATTCTGTCTACGCCCGTTTCTCTTATTTCAAGGTCCACATTTTAGCACGATTTTATTCTTGTGGCATACGGTTTGGATTAATACGTGCAGATGCGCGCAAGATTCCAGAAAAAATGTATGATCCTACTGCCTTTTTGCAGTATGCTCATATTATCATTTTTTATGTCTTCAGCATACGGCCAGGAGTAAATTCACGTATCAAATCTCGAAGGAATTCACATTTTCAAATCAGATTCAATTGGTTTTTTCGGTAACACAACTGTCTATGGTGCTTTAGGTTCTGAATCAGGTTCAGATTTGATTTTTTTAGGTAAGAAGTGGGAATGTAAGCTTCCCCAAAAATAGTACTGTTAGAAAGTAGAAAAAAGGAATTAAATTAACAGCACAAAAAATGAGAAAGAGTAAGTTTATACCGCATCAGATTGCGAAGATTTTAAAGGAGTTTGAAGCAGGTAAGAGTTCAGAAGAGATAAGCCGAGAGCACGGTATAAGTAAGGCTGCGTTTTATAAGTGGCGGGAACGATATGCCGGGATGAGTGGTAAAGAGCTCAAGCGAATAAAAGAGCTAGAGGATGAAAACAGGAAGTTAAAACAGATGTATGCGACCCTAGCACTTGACCACCAAATGGCTAAAGAGATTATCGAAAAAAAGCTCTAAAGCCTTGTAAAAAGAGGGTAATAAGCACAGAATTAGTACACTACGGTAAAAACAGGGCTTGCCGCGTATTGCAAATGAGCAAAAGTGTTTTATTCTACAAACCCAAACGTAAAGACGATACTGAAATAGAGGAAGCTCTCCACCAGAAGGCAAGAGACCACCCAAGAGAGGGTTTTTGGAAAGCCTATGGAAGATTGCGGTTAGAAGGATGCCATTGGAATCATAAGCGAGTCCATCGTGTCTATAAGGCCTTAGAACTGCCTTTGCGTCGAAAGGCGAAGAAACGCCTGCCTGCTCGAGTAATGCAGCCGCTAGATGTACCTAAAGAGCTGAATAATACTTGGAGTATGGATTTTACCACAGATGTATTAGAGAACCTAAGGCGATTTAGGTCTTTTAATGTTATTGATGACTTTAATAGGGAAGTGCTACATATAGAAGTAGACTTTTCCTTACCAAGCAATAGAATAGTCTGGGTGCTAAATCATCTTATAAAAAGAAGAGGCAAACCAAAACGTATCCGAATGGACAACGGACCTGAGTTTATAGCCAAATTAACGGCTGAATGGAGTGATATAAACGAAATAGAGTTCATTTATATACAACCTGGAAAACCGACACAAAATGCATTTGTAGAGCGTTTTAATGGCAGCTACAGACGAGGAGTATTGGATGCTTATATCTTTGAGGATATACATCAGGTAAGAGAGCAAACCGATATTTGGGTTAATGATTATAACCACAAAAGACCACACGAATCACTGGGGAATATACCTCCAGTTTTATACGCCAAAAATCATCTAGGGGTACCCCTAGATGA
>DNHN01000147.1 GCA_003485825.1 Bacteroidota bacterium
CAGTGTGTACGCTTAGAATGACGGATATACCTGTTTTTTCGGTAAAATCTAAAAGCTCACTATTAAACCTAGTATCCATTTCGTGAGCACTTTCATTAGCCTTTTTGTCTTGATCAAATCCTGAGTACGGATCTAGGAATGCAAGGTCATATTTACCTTCGTCCGCTAAAGAATACATTAGTTTGAGGGCATCAGTCATTGTTCTGACTTTGCCTCCACGACCTTTTACAAAACGGTAGTGATCGCTAACCCAATTGTAGGCTTCCTCAAATTCTTCTGTGGTAGAATGTTGTAAGGGTTTTTGTAAGTAGAATTCAGCTAGTTTTTCTTTGAAATCAGCACTACTATTCTCCTTTGCGATAACAATACACTTCCAGTCATGCTTAAGACACGCAAGCATTGTAATCCAAAGAATTGAAAGACTCTTTCCAACGCTCGTATGACCGATAGCTACTGTGTATGTTGCTGGTTTAAAAAGTAGATATTCATCTATGTAGGTTGAACCTGTACTTAGTCCTTTTTCAACAGAATTATTACGGACACTTTGTAGATAAGCATAATCCGATTCCTCATCAGCAAGGTATTCAGCTATATCTAAGTCATGTACTTGCTCGGCAATTGGCTTCTCTAAAAGTCTGTTTTCAGCGTAGTCTATTACACTCTCTTGCTGCTCTAAGTTTTTATCTCCATAACTCCTTGCCCTTAACTCCCTAGCAGCAGCAGTGAAGGATCCGTTATGAACAAACATAGCATACAACGCAAAAGGTTTGTAAGCCTTCTCAGGCTCTAATACAGTGCTTGAACTAAAGCTTTTGAAACAGTTTAATGACTTTAAATAGTTACCGCTATATGGAGTCTTACTCTTGCCCGGTCTTTTCCAATATTCTCGTTCTGAGTCCTCGGATACAAAGGACCAGCCTGCATCTTGTAGGATCTCAGGAATAGAAGCTCTTTGATTATAGTCCTCCCAAGGAGTTTTCGCAGTACTATCTTTAGTAATATTAAAAGTATGTTTTAGCGAAGACGTTGGTACGACAGCTTCTTCAGTTATTTCATTAAATTCTCGAGCTGATGAAAGGATTAAATCTCTATCCTCGGTTGATATACTGGGTATTTTAGAATAGGATCCTTGGATATGTTCATATCCTGCTGTGGGTAATGAAGCTACATAGCCAGCTTCTCCTCTTGTTTCTAAAAGTACTAATTGAGTTTCTCGACCTTTTTGTTCTTCCTCGGTAGGAAGTCTCATCGCTAACTTTTGATTCTTCTCTACACCATCAGGGCATCTATAGAACCAATGATAACCCCCTGAAGGAGTCTTAATAATCAGCATTGAATCGATTAGCTGACTGTTTATAGTATTAATTTTTTGTTTTAGTCTTTCGTATAGTGTGCCTGTGTTATCGTACTTGAGGTCTACGTCTAAAACCTCTAGGTTACCACTTACAGCACCACAAATAATTGCAAGACCAGTACCCTTGACATTTTGGGGTTCTCGCATTTTACTTTGCCACTTCTTCCAAGTACCCTCGGCTGGTCTTTTATCACTGATGCCAATGACATTTAAACCTTGATCGATGTATTTTTTAAGAAGTGATGCTGGTTGCATTTTGAAAAGGGAAAAAAAGGGAAGTTTTTAAGCCTCCCTCTTTTGGTTGTTTGTATTAAAAATTGGTTGAAATAAAAAGTAATAAATACATAAATATGTTGTCTATTAACATATTAAAACGGTAAATCAGTGTGCTCATCCACTAGAACTTCAGCAACGACTTTATCATCGTTTTTCCAATAGTCATCCAATGCTTTTGAAAACTCTTCAAACTTTGCAAGTTGAAACTCTGCTACTGGAGTAAAGTCCCAAGTCTCCTTACCAAGTTTCTTCACTTGCTTGGCTGATGGTTTATCTCCGATTCTTTCCATCTTGACGTAATCATAATAAGCTGATTGGAGTTTTTCGTTTTCCTGATAAATGGTAATGCCTCTTCGGTCTTTTCCAGTGTTCTTATCAGTCATTTTCCATGTACTGAAATCCATTGTTTTTCCAATCTTAATATTGGGAATCCTATCAATTAAACTACTAGCATAGCCATTTACGCTATTATAATCATTTATAAGAGTGCACTGAACATGAATATTGGGGCTGTCATCCAGCATATTATTAAACACCAATATCATTCGTCGCTGTCCAAACTTCTCTTCTGAGAAAGCCTTGACAAGCTGAACTTTACTAAGTACGTTATAGATCTCCTCCGCAACCTTGGTTCCCTTATTAGGTCCCATTTCTAAGGTTCTTACCCTATACCCCTGTTCTAAGTTGCCTTCCTCATCTGCCTTAATTATTCTAGCAGAATCCTGTTCTCCAACTCTCCTCACCATGAGGGAGTCAGGCTTTATTTCGACATAAATTGTTTTGTTTACACTTGTTTGGGGTGTAAAACCCAGTCCTCCGTTATTATTCATTGTTAAATATTTAATCGTAAAAACTAATTGCCAACTCGTGTGGAACCTTAAGCTGCTCAAGCACCATATAATTCCTTACCAGTTTTATCTTCGTGTGCACCCTAGAATGCTCATCACCTCTAATTAAGTGATCTAAATACTTTTGAATACGTTCTATTAATGTCGATGTACATCCAGCTTCTATCATACATTCCTTGTCACTGTAGTCGAGTTGTTTAAGAAAGTAGTAGTAGATAGCGAGTGCTATGTATCCTCCTTCAGGAACCGTAAAGACCCTTCCTCTATGTTTAGAATTTACTTGTACTTGCCTTACTAGGGCATTATACAATGCTTGAGGAGGATTGTCCAATCTCTTATATCGTTCTATGTGCTGCTCTGTTAATAGCATTATTTTACGTTTATGGTTAATCTTTTTGAAAAAGCAATCTTGCCACGCTTACCGCAGTCGATGATGCGAGCCTTACTAGTTACAAGCTTGTTTTTAAAGTCATTTGAGATCCTAGATTTCTCATTATTTAATGCCTTGATCTCTTTGCCAACAGCACCAAATCGAAGTCCTTTTTCTATGTCTTCCGCAGTACCCTTGATGGTAGCATTCT
>DNHN01000078.1 GCA_003485825.1 Bacteroidota bacterium
CCTTCTTGGTTCATCTGCATACTTACAGCTATACTAAGATCGCTTTCACGTGTAGGTCTAGCGTCTGTAATCACGTCACCGGCAAGTGCAGGATCGCCACCTCTACCACTTTTTAGTGCGTAAATAGCTACAAAATCTCTACCGTCAATCTGAAATGGTTTAAATCCAAACTTAAAGTGCAAATTAGAAGGAAGTACAGCTTGCACATCTTTGCGCTTAAAGTAACCTTCAAAGAGTTTAACATCATTTGCATCTATATACCCTATCTCAGCACTCTGTGCCCAATTTTTACCCTCGTTGGCAACGTTTGGCACTATTTTGCTTAGTACAGGATTTTCTTTTTGTATTTCTTCTTTAGACTTTTCTACGCTGTCTCCACCTAAGCTATCCGTAGTACCTAGGTCTCCATCCAATAACGTACCGTCTTTACTCTCTGGCTCTGTAGTAGCTTCTGCAGCTGCAGAACTGGTTTCTTCAGTAGTATCGTTCAATAATTCTTCACCATAGACTACTTTATTTACCTGCTCTAAATATTCGAAACCTTTGTAATTAGGGAATACCTTCCAAAACTCAAGTTTTGCAGAACTGGTAATTAGGTCTCTCACACGCTGAGGATTATCTACCCCTGGAAGTTCTACTAAAATTCTACCATTATCTAGGCGCTGCACATTAGGCTGTGCTACCCCAAATTTATCAATACGAGTATTTACGATTTCGAATGCTCTACCAATAGCACTTTCACTCTCTCTTTTCAAGTAGTCAAAAACTTCTTGGTTCGTAGAGTTGTACTCGTTTGGCAATTCTGCTTTAAGACCCTTACCGTAAAATATACCTGCTATTTTACCCTCTGGATTAGCAGCATTATAATTCTTAGCGAGTAAGTCTACAAAGTTTTGCTGACCTAAAAACTCACTCTTAGACTTATTAAATGCATCTAAGAACGCTTTGTCATCTGTCTTGCCGGCCATTGCTTCTATCACAGCTGGAGTCTCAACTTCTAGGGTTACGTTCATACCACCTTGAAGGTCAAGACCTAGGTTAAGCTCATTCTCTTTACATTCTTGGTAAGTGAATCCTATACCTGGATACACCTCTTGCTGAGCCATAGAATCTAAGTAACTACGTTCGAAAGAATCTCTTTCAGTTCCAGGAGCGTACATGCTCTCTGCAGAAGCTTGCGCATTGTTTTCTACGTTATTCGTCACGAAAGTGAACGAAAGCTGGTAAGCACTGGCCAATATGAGCAGTACAGTAATAAATTGGATAAATCCTTTATTGTTCATTATATCTATATTCTGGTTAGATGTTTTGCGAAAATTTCAAAGGCTGCAAAAATATATTTATATGCCAAACTTAGCAATTAAAGTTTAAAGGGAACACAACTATATTTAAACACGCTATTTTTTTATGCTAGACTGAGCTATTACCTCATTAAACTTAGCGATTACATTGGCTAGGCATTTATCAAAATTGGTGGTGTTTCTAATGACATAATCGGCATCTGGTTTATGTGGCTTCAAAAACTCTTGATATGCTGGAAGCACGTGATTTTTCCACTGATACATCACCTCATCATGCGTCATACCTCGCTCCGAAGTATCTCGAGCGATCCTCCGCTGAAGCGTAACATCGTCATCTGCATCAATATACAGTCTGTAATCGTACATTTTATTCAATCCCTTATCCGCAAACACAAATAAACCCTCTACCAAAACAATGGGCGCAGGCCGATAAACAATCTCCTTCGGAAAAATATCTGGATTATTAAAGGTATACTCTACAAGCTTGACAGAGTCCCCTTTTCGCAGTCTTCTTATATCCTTTTTTATGCGATTGAAGTCTATACCAGTCGGATGATCAAAATTTACCATCCCATTTTCATCTCTCAGCTGCTCAGAAAGACCTTTATAGTAGTTGTCTTGTGTGATGACGCATACCTTATCCTCCCCAAATTCTTCACTGAGTCTGCGAATGAATGTAGTCTTGCCTGAAGCACTTCCTCCTGCTAATCCTACTAAAAATGTATCTGTACCTGCCACGGTGCGAATGTAAATATAGTCACTAAAAATTGAGTGATTTCTATGGATTAAACTGATTGATTCATTTGAGACTGATAAACCGACACAAAGTTTCGACAAAACTTTGGAAACTATTTGCCTGTTAAAAGTTTCCTGCGTGTATTTGCAGTAACATTTGGAAGAATCACAAAAAATATTGACCGGAGCAGCAGAACTTTTTATGCGAATAGGTATAAAAAGTGTTTCGATGGATGACATCGCTCGCGAAATTGGGGTAAGTAAAAAGACCATTTACAAGCATTTTAAAGACAAAAAACAACTAATATTTAATGTCTTAGAAGCACGCATTCTTCAAGAAAAAGCTGCTTGCAATGAGTGTTACAGTAAAGATGGCAATGCTGTGCAAAAAATGATAGATATCAGCCGTCACATCAGTCACCAACACAGAGATATTAATCCAACTCTAATTTTTGATTTGCAGAAATATTATCCATCTGCATGGGCTAAAATGGAAACATTTCAGAAGGATTTCATTTCTGGAGTAATCATTCAAAACATCGAAGAAGGACAAACAGAAGGCCTCTACAGAAAAGAAATAGAGCCAAAAATAGCTGCGACCATGTACGATGCTCTAATTCAGGGCATGATGCAACAACTAACCCATAGAGAAAACAACTATAATTTTAAAACACTTCACCTTCAAATGGTGAGTTATCACTTGCACGGCATTTGTACCATACCCGGAAGAGAATTCTTAAACAATCACGTAAACGAAATAACAAACGAATAATGAAATACGTTTTTACCCTTCTTACCTTTTTAGGCGTCCAGTTGGCTTCTGCCCAAACTGAGCTTACGTTAAGCCTAGACCAAGCGCTAGACATGGCCACTCAAAAAAACGTCACCATGCTCAATGCTTCGCTAGACATAGCCTACGCCGAAACACAAGTCAATGAAATCAAAGCGCAAGGACTTCCTCAAATCAGCGGTAGCACAGACTTCAGTCATACCTTCAAGATACCAACACAGATTATTCCAGGTGACTTTGTAGGTCAGCCAGGCACTACCATTGCCACTCAATTTGGTGTCCCATTTAATATTAATGCAGGTATTGGGGCTAGCCAACTACTCTTCGACGGCTCATTTTTTCTAGGACTCAAGGCAGCGTCTGAGTTTGTAAACATAAGCAAGCTAAGTGCATCAGCATCCGAGATAGATATCAAGGAAGGGGTAACCAAGGCGTACTATATGGCACTCATCTCAGAGCAGAATCTGAGTCAACTCAACACGAGTTTAGAAAATATTAAAAAGCTACAATCTGAAACAGAACAGCTCTACAATGCAGGTTTTGCTGAGAAGCTAGATGTAGACCGACTTACCTTATCTGTAGCTAATTTGGAAATCAATATAAATAAACTTCAAAATCAAGCCAAGCTAGCTAAGCAACTGCTGCTAAACAGTATAGGTGTAGATGTAAACCAAGAAATTACACTCACAAGTGAGTTGCCAGATGAGCCTGTTTCAGATTCCAATGTTTCAGACTTCAACCCTGAAAATAGAATAGAGATCAAACTCTTAGATCAACAACAAGAGCTCAATCAGCTTAGCTTAAAAAGATACAAGATGGGTTATGTGCCAAGTTTATATGGAAACTTCTCCTACGGGTCTAGCACGTTTGCCAGTGATGGAGATTTCGATAAACTAGGTGATGACTGGTATGGCAATGGGCGATACGCAGTAAGTCTTAGTGTACCCATTTTTGATGGTTTCTATAAAAAAGCAAAAATGGATCAGGTTAAGATAGACATTGAAAAAACCGAAAACACCAAGAGACAAGCAATATTAGGTATGAATCTTCAAGTAGCTCAAGCGAAAACGAACTATGTAAACGCTCTAAAAACCATTGAGCTCCAGAAGAAAAGTCAAGATTTAGCAGAACGCATATACAACACTACAAGCATCAAATTCAAAGAAGGAATCGGCAGTAGTTTTGAGATGATAAATGCTGAAAGTGAACTGACTCAAGCAAAAACCAACTACTTGAATGCGCTGTATGAACTCAACGTAGCTAAAATAGATTTAAATAAAGCACTAGGCCTTTTATAATTCTCATACCTAGTTATTCTATCCATCAACTAAAATCCAAATCACAATAATGAAAAACATAATAATATCGCTTACCATCATCGCACTATTTGCAGCTTGTGGAGGCAAGAACGACGGAGCCCTAGAAGTCAAAAGAGCTGAGCTAGATTCTCTACAAACAGAAATGACCGCTCTGAAAGCGGCTATAGCCAAAGTTCAAGATGAAATAACAGAACTAGATACTAATTCTAGTCCGAATGCAATAGCGGTAATGACCCAAATAGTATCCAAAGGGCAATTTAAAAACCCGTTTGAGGTACAAGCTTTAGTAGAATCAGATAACAACGTGATGGTAGCTCCAGAAGTT
>DNHN01000273.1:0-2959 GCA_003485825.1 Bacteroidota bacterium
TATGCTCTTTGATATAAAGCTTCCGCAGTAAGTTCATTTCTACTTTCAGCTATAACATAGTCGAAATGTGATTTTGCTGTGCGCAAATTGGTCTGAGCCAGTTGGATTCTACCCAATGTCATATTAGCTTCTACAAGGTCCTCTTTAGGTACATTTTCGATGGGGAGCAGTTGGATCGCTTTCTCTTTAGCCCCGTCAAAGTTGTTGAGTAAGTAGTGACTCCGCATCTGTCCAAGTATACTATTTATAAAGGTACTTTTTGAAGATGCTATCGGTTCTAGTTGGATATAGTATCGTAAAGCTTTGGTGTAATCTTTTCTGTAAAAATAGGTAGAGGAGAGTTTGATCAATGATTTCTCGGTAAACTCATTCCTCCCTTGATTCACGATGTAGCTATAGTGTGTGAGTGCTTGATCTTCTTTGTCTGTATAGAAATCACACTCTGCTTTATAGAAGTTGGCAGGTATAATAAAGTACCCATCATCACCAAATCGTTTGATATATTTTGCTAGTTCCTTAGACGCACCTTCAAAGTTATCAGAGTTGTAAATACGCATAGCATTTTCGTATATAGCACTATCTTGAGCGGTCACACTTTCAGAAACACCTTGGTTTGCAGCATAGTCAAAGTAATCTTGAGGTGTACCTTGATTGGTATAGATAATTTTTATGAAGGATAGCGCCTCTTGGCTAGCGGTTGTTTTAGGGAAGCGCTCTACCACAGTCTTGTAATACCTAAGTGCGGCATCATCATTCTTCTGATTGTAATTGATTAACCCAAGCTTGAGGTAACTGTCTGGCAAGTAAGGACTGTAATCGTGTTGAGAGATGAGTACATTGAAGATGCTTTCAGCGGTACTGTAGTTTTTGAGAGACATATACTCTCTAGCGATTTGGTAGAGGGCTTCGTCTATATAAATACTTTTAGGAAAATCATTTTGTATCTTTTTGAGCGTTTGTATCTTTTCAGAATGTCTGTCTTGCAGTCCATATAGCATGCCTTGCTGAAAAAGTGCATAATCAGCAGATCGGTAAGAATTTTTAATAATAAAGCCATAAGCTTCTATTGCCTCATTGTACTGTCTATTTAAAAAGTAGCAGTCTGCTAATCGCTGGGTATTATCGAGATAGATACCTTTATTAGAAGCCGAGTAGGTTTCGTACTGTCTGTATTTAGCAAAGTAATTCTGTGCTTTTGGGTAGTCCTTTTTCTTAAAGTAGCTATAGCCCATACTGTAGTAGCCATAGCTTTTATTGCTACTCTTATCTGCGCCACTGTTACTCATAAATCTATTCATCAGATTTATGCTCTCATCATGGTCGTCTACCTTGAACGCAATCTCTGATCTCCAGAAGTAGGAGAGTGCCTCTAGGCTTTTGTCTTTCGGGTACTTTAGCGACTTCTTGAAGAATACGTCAGCAGTTTGGTACTCTTTATTCAGGAAGAGCTCTTCACCTCTGTGGTATGTCAGCTCTTGATATGCTTTTTTACTATTTTCATTTAGGCTGGCGATATCTTCTAGTACCTCTATTGCCGCTTTATAGTTCTTGGTGCTCAAGAATATGTCAGCCATCATGTTTTTGACATCGTTTTGATATTCACTTGACGGGTACGTGTCTAAGAACTCCTTGATTGCGCCTATAGCCGTATTGTTTTTTTGTAATTCTGCAGCTAACTTGGCGTAGTTGAAAGCAGACTCTTCCGTAATTTTGGTATTGAAATCTTTACGCTTCGCTTCAGCAAAAGCATTTAGCGCTCTTTCCTTTTGGCCTGTATTAACGTCAGATACGCCCAAATGGTAATTAGCTGCTTGACCTATTTCTGAGTCTTCATTCGCTATTAGTATGAAATACTGTGTAGATTTTTTAAATCTTTTTGCCTCAAAATTTGAATAGGCAAACTGATAAATTTCATCTGAACTCAGTACTTTGATGTCTCCGGTGAACTTGTCAAAGTGCCCTAACGCGATGCTTTTATTACCCAGCTGATACTGTATTTTCCCTTTCAGGAGGTATATCTCATTTTCTTGACTTTTTAGGGATAAATCTTTTACCGTTTCATATGCTTTGTTGTACTCTTCTTGCTCATAGTACATTTGAGCAAGGTATAACTGCATCGTCTTTGGACCCTTGTCTCCTATTTTTGTGAAGGTGGCGATGGCACAAGCGTAATCTTTAAGTATGTAGCACTGGTAGCCAAAATAGTAGTTTGCTTCTACAGCATACTTACCGTCGCCGTTCATCACTTTTTTAAATTGCTCTTTAGCCTTTTCGTATTCTTTGTTTTTGAAGTAGCTGTATCCTTGTTTGAAGGCGAGTTCCTCACGTTGCACTTTTGGTACATCTGTTTCATTTATATTCTCAAAGTATTTTAGTGCTCTAGAATATTTACCCTCTTTAAAGTAGTACAACCCAAGCTCATAGGTGATTTCGGTGTTGAGTTTGTGCTCAGGTTCATTTCTTAAAAAGCTCGCTAAGTCGCGACTTGCGTTTTGTTTATCCAATTTTAGACGGGATAATTTGATGTAAGCATTTGCTTCATATGAGAAGTTAGGTCCTGGCTTGTGTACTAAAAATGCTTTGAAAGCTCGAATAGCAGGAACGTATTGTTCTTTGATGTAGAGCATTTTAGCATGTTCAAAAGTGCTAATTTCGTCAGTATATACTTTTGTTTTTTGCGCATTTACTGTGGTAAATCCAGCGAGTAGAAATAGAAGAATGAGTATACTTTTGAGTTGGATGTGCATGATTGTTTTAATACGTTTCAAAATAACTGCGAAATCCACACTTATAGTATTCTAATTGCCCACAATCTATTAAGGAAAGTCGCAACAAGTTCACTCTGAAATTTTAAATAGTTTTTGTTTCAAGTTGTCTTGCTAATTATATATTTGCAGCCGCTTAAGATAAGAGCTTCTTATTTTTTGCTAAATGGTGGTTGTAGCTCAGTTGGTTAGAG
>DNHN01000273.1:3004-3815 GCA_003485825.1 Bacteroidota bacterium
TCGAGCCCGGTCTTCCACCCCATTACATTAAAAGGTTCGTCAGTCCGACGGACCTTTTTTTATGCAATGGTTTTTAAACTGTACATTATGACTCTGGTTAATGTTTATCACGTGCATTTCTTGGTTGTTATAGTTCACGTCTATACTTGATTAATGGGGGTAAGGGGCTGATTTTAGTATCCAATTAGCAGTATATACTATTACTACGTCTGTTTAGCATACCTGAGATGTATCGTCTAATTGATGATCCGCTTCATAGATTCTCCTTCAATTTTTGCTACTTTCGCAACAATGAAAAAAATAGTAATAATTTTCGCAGCAATTGCTCTTGTTTCTTGCACGCCTTCTTCTACAGAAACTGAAGAAAGCACGGCTTCTGATACCATAGAAACTATCGAGGAAACTGCTACAGGTGGGGTATCATTTTCGAATATAGAGGACGGAGCTATACTTACATCTCCGTTTGCTTTAGAAATGGATGTAAAAGGGATGGAAGTAGAGCCTAAAGGAACTCCAAGAGAGGGGTGGGGGCACCATCACTTATTGATTAATGATGATTTTATTGCCGAAGGTTTGGTAATTATAGCAGATGACACACACATACATTATGGTGGCGGACAAACTTCTGATTCATTATCACTAGAGCCTGGAGATTACAAATTAACATTGCAGTTTGCAGACGGTATGCACGTATCATACGGGCAGGCTTGGTCCAAAACGATAAACGTTACCGTACAGTAATTGTAGCCACTAGATATTCTTGTTTAGTGGACGGAATATTTGGGAGACAAATACATCAGTATGTTGACTG
>DNHN01000264.1 GCA_003485825.1 Bacteroidota bacterium
CCTACCAAAAAAGCGATAGATGCTTCGTTTAGTAGCGTCCCTTTTTCCAGTGCTGTATCTCCAGTCGCGATTTGCTCTCCAAGTGGTCGCACATTGGCATCTTTATTCGGCATTTTATCTACGGTAATGGAGTCTCCTTCTCTCCTCACATGCTCTTGCATCACTACTGTATCTGCTACATCTGGCACTCTAGCTCCTGTAAATATACGTATAGCTTCGCCTGGCTTCAGCGCTATGTTCTCTGCATTTCCAGCTTGCACTTCGCCTATCACTTTGAAGGTCTGGCTTGTTCCATGTGCTATAGCGTATCCGTCCATAGCCGATTGACGAAAAGGAGGCATATGGATAGGTGAAAGAACGTCTGCAGCTAGCACCATCCCCATTGTTTTCTGCACCCGCTTGGTCACCGCATTGCCAGCGAAAGAGTGTTTATCTATGTGTAATAGAGCCTGTGAAACTGAAATCATATACGTTTTATCCTACCGTGTAAAGTGTCAAAGTTATTGCAAAAATAAACGCATCAAAGTAACCAATGTTGCGTATTGATTTTATCTCTACTCCTAAAGCTAAGGAATCAAAAACTAGGTGTGCGTATTAATCTTCGCTATCGGCCACATTCAGCATATCCTGAATTAACTTATCTACTTCTGCATAGTCATTGTGTATGGCAAATGAAGCTCTGATAGCATTCATATCATTTTCATAAATCGACCTCAGCACTGTTCTTCCTCCTACAATAGCCTTACGACAAACTTCATCGCTTTGCTTCCCTTCTATTGTGAAAGTTACTATTGATGCACTGTATTTAGAATCCATTGGAGTGTGTATTTTGATTCGAGGGTGTCGTGAAATTCCATTGCGAAAACGAAGTGCTAGCTCTCTTCCTCGATTCGAAATATTGTCAATACCAATTTTATTAATAAAATCTATAGCACTACCTAAGCCGGCTATAATAGGGCTATTTCTAGTCCCATACTCATAGCGACTAGCGGTTCTGTTGTATTCCAAAATACCATTCATTAAATCAAACCTGCTGTCAGAATATGAACCCACATAATGTGGATCTGTATTTTCTAAGAACTGTTGATTCAGATATAATATGCCTGTACCTTTTGGTCCAAACATCCATTTATGTCCACTAGTTACGTAGAAATCTGGTTGCAATTGTGAAAGGTCTACGGGTATTTGTCCGACCGCTTGTGCACCGTCAATGCAAGACGTTATACCACGCATAGCACATAAGTCTATAATTTTCTTAACAGGAAGCACAGTACCAGTGGTACACGTTATGTGTGAAACCGAAATGACTTTGGTATTCACGGTGATGCTTTTCTCTATTTGATCGTATATATCTTCTTCATTAGCATTAGCACTAGTATTAATAACTTTTACGACTACTCCTATTTCATTTTTCAGAGCAAGCCAAGGAGCTGAACCTCCTATATGTTCTTCGCTAGTCAGGATTACTTCGTCTCCTTTTTTTAGATTTAAACTTCTAGCTACGATATTCATTCCTTCCGTAGTATTTCTAGTTATTGCTATTTGAGTGGGAGGTGCATTCAAAAACTTAGCAATACGCTGCCTGACTGGCTCTACTTTTTCATGGAGTTCATTCCCAAAAGTTTCAGCTAACCTTAACAATTGAATTATTTCATCTTGAACTACCTTAGGAGAAGGACCAATACTTGCTGTATTAAAATGATGGCGAACAGAATTAAGTGTAAACTGGGCTTTCACAGCTGCCCAATCTACATTCCCTTTATCGTCCACCAACTGTTGATTTTGGTCTGCAAGATATCCTTCCGCTAAGTTTCCTGCGAGTGTGCTCTTAAAAAAACCAAGAAGCAGAGCTGCTGAAGCCATTAACTTATTTTTCAGAAAGTCTCTTCGACTTTCGGAAGCTGCACTTTTAGATTTATTCTCTTTCATTGATTCCCCTTTCATTTCTCTGCAATAAAAAATTAAAAATTCATTCTTTGCTTTTCTCTAGGTCTAACGACAGGTAGATTAGGTGTATAATCAATATCCAAATACTCGATCTTCCCATATTTATCTATGTGAAGCATCACCGACTGGTATGGTCTGAAATCTATAGTTATCTGTTGTGTTTTACCTCCGTAATTTAACAGAAAAGACGATTCTATTGTTTTTTTAGCAATACTTTGCCCAGAGTAGATAGGATACTTTAAATCTTTTGATGGCCACTGAGCCAAGAATAAATATAGGCTTCCATCTTTCTGAATCCTCCCCCAATATTCCGGTAAGCTACCCCCTTCAATTAGAGGTCTACTGCCAGCTACATCCTTCCATTGGCTAGACACATTCTCCATTGCAGTCAACTCTTCTAACATATTCTTATAATCAGCAGACTTATCTTTTCCCGGCTGAGTTGGAAATTTCTTGAGACATATACGTAACCCTTTCTTTGCAAGTACCAATACCCGTTTCAGAGCTCTTACATCCATGTAGTTCACATCTACGTACAAGGATGAAAATACAGCATCACCCACACGGATCCTCCCGTTTTCATAAACTGCTCGCTCTAGAAAATGCCTGTTGATCCAGAGCGGGTGGTACCCTTCTAGCTCATCTGCCGGGTCTATATACCTCATCTCATACTCTCCCCATACCCATACTCGCTGTCGCTCTGGAGGATACGCTCCTTTCATCACTCCATCTTCATACGGTATATAAACAGCTACATCGCTGTACGTTCTTCCCTTTTTCATTAGTCCAGATACTCTTTCGATATAACTATTAAAAGCGGGCAACTCAGGCTCTAAACTCCCGCCAGGACCAAAGTACGTTGTAGCAAAAAATGTCACCGTATCCGAGCCCTTTGGATTGTAAGGCATCCCGTGATATACATGGTGATTTACTCCGTGAGCAAACATAGCATCAGCCACCATCTTAAGATCCGCCGTTTGTTCTTGTCCAATATACGTACTAGGAAACCCATACATACACGTAAATGTCTCGCTAGATACTGTGGACTTAGAAGAAAGACATGCTGCAGAACTAACAATACGTGAGTAATTCGGATTATTTAGCATGCTCTCTGTCTCAGGAATATCCACTAGTGAATACGTAGTCATTACATCTGCAGGAGCCGCCAGACACTGCACTCTAGACCACGCTCCTAGCTCTTTACACTTGGCCACATATGGCTTATAAAAACCAGAAGTTACATACTCATCCAGTAATAGCATATAGTCATATCGGACATCTGGAAACGAATCTATACCCGCATTCATATACGGTATGATATCATACCCAAACTTATCTTTAAATGCTTGGTCAAACCCTGAGGTCCAAATCTTATTAGTTCCACTTAATTTAATCTCCCATGAATCTGTGAATAGTGCTGATTTTGAGCCTTTCAAACCTCCTTTGAGTGCTGCACCCACAGGTGCTGCAAACAGGTTAAACGATTCTGCATCCAAATGATTAATAACATACATCGTATCTGGCCAGGCCCATGAAAAAGTGAGCAACTGCCTGAATGTAGAATCACCGTAAATCTGAGAACTGTGTGCTTTATCAATATTGAGACCAGCTACTGGCCAAGCACTCCCAAAGCTAAAATCACAAGCGAGGCCTATAGTATCAGCATACCTTTTAGTGTAGGCCACCATCTCGGACCACTCGGGGCTAAGCCACTCTTGAGCCGTAGTATCTTTAGGGTAATACCTTCCATATCCTCGTTCATACATCTTTTGATACCTATAAAGTGGGTATACCCAGGCAACTTCTACTCCACCAAAGTTGTTCTTTTTAGCCCAATCCAATTGATACTTTATATCTTCTCGCTTTATCTCCGTGGCAAACCACCACCATCGTGTAGAAGGTTTAGATGAAGGGTAGTATTCATTTACTACAGATTCTTGAGCATTTTCTACCGACTGATTGCAAGACACCATGGTAAATACACCAAGAAGTGCTACATAAAGGGACCATCTCATACCATATCTTCTCATATTCTGTCTTCTTCGGACTATCATCACATACTCAAATTATAAATAAGACTTAGCACTTTTTATGGCTTCTACTTTATTCGAAAAACGAACTATCAAAACATCATCTTCCTTAAACGGCGTGATGGTTACATTAAATGAATTTGAATAATACGCTTGCACTTCGTTCAAGAACTGACACAAGAAAGCCGCTGTCCACTCTGTATCCTCAGTTATTCCATACTTGAGTTTCAAATGCTTGCCTAGCTCTTGCCCTATCTCATTATTAATAATATCTACGTAATTATCTACAGGGAAGTTCAGTGTGTCAAAGAGTTGGTCCTTAGTAAATAGTCCTGACACCAACTGTGGCATGGCGTACCTTTCATGCACCGTAGATAGATATTCGGCAATCTCTTCATTATATAGAGCTGTAATCAGTGATTGAGCGGTGATGTGGTTAAACGTATTAATATACCCTTTCTCCAAGCTATCACGAAAATTATGAAACGCCCCATTCACAGGCAAAATATTTCGCAT
>DNHN01000263.1 GCA_003485825.1 Bacteroidota bacterium
ATCTGTAGCACTGCACATGGCAAATAGGAATCCACCTCCAGCGGTGAAGTCCCTTATTTTTTTAGTAACAGCCAACTTAAGTTCACTCACTTTATCAAAGCCATGCTTAGCAGCCATAGCTTCTGCTTCTGCCACTTGCTCCTTGTACCAGTCTGCATTGCGGAAACTTGCATAAAACTTACCATACTGACCCGTAAAATCTTCGTGGTGCAGGTGCAGCCAGTCATACGTAGGCAGCTTGCCATCCAGTACTTCATCATCGAAAACTACGTCATAGGGTATTTCGGCATAGGTCAGCACCATAGTAACCGCATCATCCCAAGGCTGTGCTGTCTTAGGCGAATACACGGCTATCTTAGGTACTTTGAGTAGCTTCACTACATCTGCATTTACTGCTGGATTGGCTAGTTCCTCTTTAATTCTATTGGCTTTAGCCTCACTCATCGTAGTAAATGATACTCCTCTAAGCAGACATTCTCGCTCTATATTCTCATAATCATCCATAAGGAAGCTCCCTCCTTTGTAGTTTAATAACCACTCTACTTCCTTCTCTTGTCCAAGGACGTAGTAGGCTATACCATATGCCTTAAGGTGATTTTTTTGTGTCCCATCCATAGGTATAAGTAGCTTATCTGCATAAGCAATACTTGCCTGTGTAATGGCTAACACTATGATTATTATATTTTTCATGTCTATCAATTAAAAAAAGTAGCACTCAACTTATGTCCGAACATAACGAGCAAGATGCCTAATACATTGCTCAACAGCACATAACTAGCAAAAGACTTATAATCGGCATTGTGAAGCATGCGAACACTGTCTAAACCAAAGGTGGAAAAAGTAGTAAATCCTCCCAAAAATCCCGTAATAAGTAAAAGGCTTAATTTGGGTTGATGAAGGAGGTAGACGCTAAGCACCCCGATCAAGAAACAGCCTAAGAGATTTACAGAAAGTGTACCATATGGAAAACCGGTAGATGAGGCACTACTACTGATCCACCACCTGCAAGCAGCTCCTAATCCTCCTCCTATGAATACCCACGCTACATTCATCTATAAAACTCGTATTCGTATATAAACTCTACTTCTAACCCACCTTTACCATTGTAAGTTAGCACATTATTTAGTAAGCCTTTGGCCGTATAGAAATACAGTTGTGTTCTATTTCGAGTATCTGTAGTCTTGGCTATTTGGTCATCTTGATTATACTCGTAATAGGTCTGAACAAACTGAGGATTCTCTCCGTAGGTGGTATATGCCATACCTAGTATTTCTCCATTCTTACCTCGCTCATAACTCACCATATCTAGCACCTTATCCCCTTCCAAAGCATTCGATACTTGCACTATATTATCCTTTTTGTCATAGCGTATGATATTGCGTCTTACTACCTCTGAACCATCTCCTTGCTTTTCGTATGAATAGGTGCTATCTAACCTGCCGCTTTTGCTTTTGAAGTACTTAAAGTTTGTAAAGATTGCATCTTTCGTCTCCATCAGATAACCAATGGTACTCTGTGGGTCATTACTTTCTTGAGTATAAATGTACTCATTCTTTGCGAAGAGCTGACCATCCCTGTAAATCATCATCTTGGTCATTTTACCGTCCGTGTAGGTATACTCAAACTCCTCACTACTGTTCCACCCTAGACAAATTAGATCTCGCTTACTGTAGATGAGTTTACCCGCTTCATTGTACTTTTTTACATCTAAAAGACACGTATCTTTTTTTTCATCAAACGCATGCACAAACTGTTTTAATCTCATCTCTTTTACGTGCGCTTTTCGTATGGCTGCGGTGTCATTGTCCTGAGCTAGTAATGCTCCAGAAACTATTAATAATAGTATACTTAATATTCCTTTCATTTCTTTCTAGTATAGCATACATCAGTTAATGTGCCATAGTTTTCATTTTTCAGTTTAATTCCACCAGCGTAAGCTATCATAGCCGCGTTATCTGTGCAATATTCAAACTTAGGGATATAGGCCTTCCCACTCTTGGTCGCCGCTAAATTTAAAAGCGCAGTTCTTAACTCACTATTGGCTGCTACTCCTCCAGCTATTCCTATTTCCAAAATCCCCGTCTGATCCATCGCTTTTTCTAACTTGCATATTAAATAAGACACAATAGTATGCTGAATAGATGCACACAGGTCTGAACTATTGTTTTGGACAAAGTCTTTATCCTTTCTAACTTCTTTTTGGAGAAAGTATAAAATCGATGTTTTTAAGCCCGAGAAGCTGAAGTTAAGACCATCTACTTTGGGTGTATTAAATGTAAAAGCGTTTGGGTTTCCTTGCTTTGCAAGTCTATCTATGTGTGGCCCTGCCGGATAAGGGAGATTTAACATCTTCCCCGCTTTATCAAAAGCTTCGCCAGCTGCATCATCTATAGTTTTTCCCAATACATCTATCTGGTAATCAGTATCTACTGTGACAATTTGAGTATGTCCACCCGATACGAGCAGACATAAAAATGGCAGCTTTGGAGTATCGCCGTCTATAAAGTGAGCGAGCACATGTGCATCGATATGGTCTACATTCACATAGGGCTTGTTTACAGACATAGCTAAGCCTTTAGCAAATGAATGCCCTACCAACAAAGAACCCATAAGGCCAGGACCTTGAGTGCATGCGATGGCATCCACCTCTGCCAATGTAATACCCGCCTTCTCGAGTGAAATCTGAACAGTTGGAAGTATGTTTTGCTGATGTTTTCTACTGGCCCATTCAGGAACTACCCCTCCATATTCTTTGTGAATCTCCTGAGATGCTACCACATTGGAACAGATATTGCCATTTTTCCATACAGCAGCCGATGTATCGTCACAGGACGATTCTATGCCAAGTATAATGAGATGTGAATTGTTCTTTGACTGTTCCAAAGTATGTTTGTACCCTTATCTAAACCTAGTAATTTTCTAAGTTGTCAAAAATAGTAAAAATACCGCTCCTAGCTTTAACTATCCTTCTCGGATTGGCACTGCTAGTATTGGCCATGATACAGACTTCTTGGTTTAAGAATATGGCGGTT
>DNHN01000300.1 GCA_003485825.1 Bacteroidota bacterium
ATAATTACAAAACGCTCAAACCACATACCTATGTTTACTACAATAGATATTACGAAGATGAACCAAGGTGTAGTTCTAGCCCACTTACTCCAAAATACTTGAGGAGCCATTAGGTTACAGAACATCATGGTCCAATAAGCCCAAGCATAGGGACCAAACATTCTATTGGCGAAAGCATACTGCTCATACTCGTATCCAGAGTATGCAGCGATTACGAATTCAGTTATATATGCCAGTCCTACTACAGATCCTGTGAGCAAAATAATTTTAGTCATTGCCTCTAAGTGCTCTGTAGTGATATAATCTTGATAGTTCATCACGTGTCTTGCGATGAGCAATAGGGTAAGTACCATTCCGAAACCAGAGAAAATAGCTCCTGCTACGAAGTAAGGTGGGAAAATAGTGGTGTGCCATCCAGGTATAACTGATGTAGCAAAGTCCATGGATACAATAGTGTGTACCGAGAGTACAAGTGGAGTAGATATACCCGCAAGTATAAGTGCTACGACTTCATATCTTCCCCAAGACTTAGCTGAGCCATTCCAGCCCATTGCAAAAAATCCATACCAAAATTTCCTAGCTTTAGAGCTAGCTCTATCTCGCACAGTAGCTATATCCGGGATAAGACCTAAGTACCAAAACACCAGTGATACAGATAGGTAGGTAGATATCGCAAATACATCCCATAAAAGAGGAGAGTTGAAGTTTACCCAAAGAGAACCAAATGCATTCGGAAGTGGAAGTGGCCAGAAGCCTAACCATACACGACCCATGTGAAACAAAGGAAATATAGCTGCACAGAATACTGCAAAGATCGTCATTGCCTCCGCGGATCTATTGATGGACATTCTCCATTTTTGTCTAAAGAGTAATAGAACGGCAGAAATCAATGTTCCTGCGTGACCTATACCTACCCAAAATACAAAGTTGGTGATATCCCAACCCCACATTACTGATTTATTGGTATTCCAAGTACCTATACCTTCCCATACGGTCCAGGCTAGTGTACCTACCAGTACGAGTAATAGGAGAACGCCTATAGAAAAACCTAACCACCAAGAATTGGTAGGTTTGTTTTCAATAGGTCTACAGATGTCTGCGGTGACATCGGAGTAAGTTTTTCCGCCGGTTACGAGCGGCTGTCTTATATCTGCTGAATACATATTAGTTAGTGAGCTTTTTGGTTAGTAGTTGCTTTCTTATTTCTAATCTTAGTCATATACTGTACAGAAGGTTTCACACCTAGCTCTTCTAGTACGTGATAAGATCTGTCATTGGCATATAGCTTAGCGATTTCACTGTTTTTATCGTTTAAGTCTCCGAATACGATAGCGTTTGACGGGCAAGTTTGAGCACATGCAGTAGTAAACTCATCCGTATTCATTTTACGGTTTTCACGTTTAGCTGCTAGCTTAGTAGTCTGAATACGTTGTACACAGAAGCTACATTTCTCCATCACACCTCTAGAACGTACAGTTACATCTGGGTTGATAACCATTTTACCTAAGTCATTGCTGAAGTGGTAATCAAATTTATCGTTTTCGTTATATCTAAACCAGTTGAATCTACGTACTTTATATGGGCAGTTATTACCACAATACTTAGTACCGATACATCTGTTATAGGTCATTTGGTTAAGACCTTCACTACTGTGCGTAGTAGCTAGTACTGGACATACAGTTTCACAAGGAGCATTGTCACAGTGCTGACACATCATTGGCTGATGCGCAACTCTTACATTCTGGTAGTAGTCGTACGCAGTGTCTTTATCTTCAGACGAATCTGAGTAAGCCTCCATTACCTTTTCTTTGGTCATCTGCTCACCTGCTTCTACAGTCTGATCTCCACCGTGTACTATACTTAGACTTAGATCTTTCTTCGCTGGTGCTTCAAAAGAGTAATATCTGTCTATTCGTAACCAGTGCATTTCACGTCTACGTCTTACTTCTTCTCTACCTACTATAGGTACGTTGTTTTCTATACTACAGGATACGATACACGCACTACATCCAGTACAAGAGTTAAGATCGATAGCCATAGCCCAGTGATGACCCTTACTGTAGTCATAATCATCCCATAAAGAGATTGCTTTTGGTTTGTGTACATAGCTTCCAGCTTTATTATCATCGTTATATTCTTCTAGAGAAGCTTCACGAATGATATCTCTTCCTTCTATAGAGTAATGCGTCTGTGTAATACCAAACTCATACAAAGGAGCTCCAGTTACTTTTTCTATTTTTACGTCTCCGATAGTATAATCAGCGAATCCGCCTTTCATAGCTACGAGTGGATATGCGTTCTGACCTAGGTCTTTTAAATCATTCTTTACATCATCAGGAAGTACTCTTCCATATCCTAGTGCTATACCGTATGTAGATTTGGTTTGGCCTGGCTGCACGAGTACTGGGATTTGTATACTTCCAGTAGGAACAGTTACTTTAACAACGTCTCCAGTCTTAAGATCTTGAAGCTTTGCATCTGGCATAGAAATACTTAAGTAGTTATCCCAAGTGACCTTAGATACCGGATCTGGCATTTCGTGAGCCCACGGAGTATTTCCGTAAGCACCATCACGTACACCTACTTTTTGATA
>DNHN01000076.1 GCA_003485825.1 Bacteroidota bacterium
GGAAACCTCTTTAGAGTCTGAAGAAGATCTACTTGGCTTAATGGAGCAACAAACTGCTGAAAAGGCAGACTCTATGCTAGAAGGATGGATTAAAAATCTGCCCCCAAAAGCACAAGCTTATTTAGGTCTTATAGAAGATGGAGTAGATGCTGATATGTCAGTGGGGCTTGTAGAAAGTAAAGCGTTTGTAGAAAATCTATCTGCGCAAAGTCCCTCTGAAGATTTAGAATCTGCTTACAGGCTATACTTATCTAATTTAGGAATGTCGGAAGAAGAGATTTCTGAAGAAGTAGAAGAAGCTAAAGATCTTTCTAAACTATCAGATAAAGCTTTAAAAGCAAAACCTAAACTTGTAGCTGCCATTGGCAAGGAAGAAGCAAATGCTAAAAACGTAATTGCGCAGAGAGCTAGGCAAGAACAAGAACAAAGGGATGAGTATATTAAAACTTTAGAAAATAGTATAGAAACCTCTAATGAGTTAATAGCAGGAATGAAGCTTACCCCAAAGATGAAAGAAAAAATTAAAGATTCTTTTATGATAGCGGTAGAAGAAAAAGACGGAGTTCCCCTAAATCAAGTTAATGCTAATAGAACTAGAAACCCACAGGCTTTTGACATTCTATTACATTATTATACTCAACTGGGTCTTTTTAATATTAATGAAAAAGGGGTTGCAAAACCAGATATTTCAGCATTAAGAAGAAAGGTAACTTCAGATACTACTAATAGTCTTTTAGACATCGTAACAGAAAAACAATCTAAAGGCGAAGTGAGTTCAAAGACTTCTTCGTTTATAGATAAACTAAGTAAAATAAATTCTTAATTAATTAATCTAAATTCAAATGTTAAATTTACAGAAGTACCAAGCTGTTGATTACAGAGGTTTAGTGACGGAAAATCACTTCCACTCTTTGTACCAGCAGAAACCACAGCTAATAAGCAATGTGATTAAGCAGATTTATGCAACTGACTTGCATATGTCTTATCTAAATTTTTATGAAAAATTCCCTATTGAGTATGTAGACCAAGAGAATGGTTTCTACGAGTGGATGCTACAGGGACAACATGAGCGTAACTACCCTCTATTAGATGCTGAAGATTTCTCAGGAAACACAACTTCTGCAGGAACTTTCACTGGAAGTGCAGGCGGTGGCTCAGGTCAATTCTATCTACACTTTTCTGAAGACTTTGCAGATGTGCATGATGTTCTTTTAGGTGAGCAAGAATATGTTAAAGTATTCGTACAAGAAAAAGAATCTGTAGGTTCTGGCATGCGTTATAGAGTACAATTCTTAACAGATGACTCTGATGCGTCTATTCCTGTAACAGAAGAGTTGTTTGTAGGAGCTAAGTTCTCTCGTGATTACAACTTGCAGAATGGAACTCTTTCTTATACTGGTTCTTCTCCTAACTTCTCTTCTCCTTTTAGAATGAGAAACCGTCCATCTATGATGCGAATGGATTATGAAGTAGCAGGTAGTACTATCAACAAAGGTGGAAATGAGCCTCTAGAGTTTGGTTTCCAATTCCCTGATGGTTCTGTAGAAAGTGCTTGGATTAACTACCAAGATATGATTGCTGATATTCAGTTCCAAAACATGTTTGCTAGAATGAACATCTACGGACAGAAGAACTGGTCAGTTGACAATCGTTACTTACTTTCTGATGAGAAGACTAACTTCTCTGTAGAAGCAGGTGAAGGTTTGATGAATCAAATCGCTCCAGGTAATATTCACTATTACAATTCTTATGATCTTGATTGGCATGTTGATTTGCTAGTTGATATGGGAGTAGGCCGCCTTGAAAGAGGTAAGCGTATGTTAACCATCTATACTGGTGAATTTGGTGCTATCGAAATCCATAAGCAAATTCAGGCTAAAGCTAACCAATGGACTATCCTTACAATGGATCCAGGATTCTACAGGAAGACTAAGGATACTAATACAGGAAGTGATAATACTTTTGGTTTTGGTGGTCAGTGGAATGAGTATCAGTCTTACAATGGTGTTAAACTTAAAGTAGAGATTATTCCATTCTTTGATGATGATATTCGATTCAAGACTCGTCACCCAGGTGGAAACAAAGGGGTAGTAGAATCTCACCGAATGATCGCTTTTGATTACGGAGGAGATGCTGGTATCAAGCGTATTATGCCTAAGGGTGCTCAGGAAGAGTGGGGTTATATCTCAGGTCTTCGTGATCCTTGGTCTCCAGGTGGTAAAGGTACTCCTAAGTCTATCGCTTCTGAAGTAGATGGCTACAAGGTTATCCGCGCTAAGTGGGGAGGTATTAAAGTTGAAGATCCTACAAAGATCGTAGACCTTCGATACAATTATGTTCGTTAATTTCTAAACTAAATACTTGATTAAAATGGCAGGCAGTATTACAAATAAAGCAAAGGCTGGGGGACAAGATATCCCTCAGCCAACGCTTAAAAATTTCTTATTAAGAAATAAGATCGTTAAAATTAAACCCGTTATAAGGGAAGGTAAATGGGAGACTCTTCTAGATAAAAGAAGAAGAGACGCTTTCATGTATAACTCCACAAAAAGGACTTTTACTTTACCTAACTCTTTAAGAACAGGTACTCTAGTACAAGTATTGGATGATGTAGAGCTCGTAAAGACTCCTCAATACCCAGACCTTGTAACAGAAAGACAATTTTTTGAAAAACAACTAAACAGGGATCTTTCCATTTATAATAAAAAGGGAGAGAACTTTTGGTTAGATGATAATATAACAAGAGTAGTTTTAACTAAAGACGGTGAAGAGTTAAATATGGAGGATCCTATAGACGTAATTCGTTTTAGGATATTA
>DNHN01000333.1 GCA_003485825.1 Bacteroidota bacterium
ATTTCCTACTGTATGATTATGGTCTTTCTACCTCTTTTAGCATTCAAGCTATCGTATACTTCTAGGTGATATGTTCCAGCAACACCTATAGTTGAAGTGTTGATAGTATAGGTAGCAGCAGTTACTGCTTGTGAGAATACCTCTACCCCTAAGGTGTTATATATTTTAAGAGTGTAGTTGCTTAGTTGAGTAAAATCTGAAATGGCGATAGTAACTTGACTACCAGCAGGGTTAGGGTATACTTTCACCCCGACAAACTGTGGTTGAGCCACGGAGGCAATATTAATTTTGAATGTAAGCGTATCTTGGACAGCTACATAAATAGTGTCGTAATGAGTGCAAGGGGTAGAAGAGGTTTTTAGTCTCCATACATTAGTAAGCTCTCCACGTTTACCCATTCCACCAATGCTGTAAATTACTGAATCATTTATTTGAGTAATGTTGGGACTCAAGCTTTTGCTATAATTGGAATTACTAGTCAAACTTGTCCATGAGTTACTAGATGGGTCGTATTTTTTATAATCATTTAAGAGTACTGTAGCAGAATTGTTAGTTATTCCGCAGCCAACATACCCCTCGTTATTCTTAACAAATGAGCTACTCGCCATTACACCGGGACTTGGGATAGAAGCTATTGCAGCCCACGAGTTGGTAGATACGGTATATTTATAGAAAGCTGTTGATAAGACTAGTGAAAAGGGCTTCCCCCCCCCTCCTAGATATCCATCGTTTCCTATGGCAAATCCTACGGCAGCAGAAGTATTACCGCCTGGGTAATTTGCTAGTTGTGTCCACGTGTCGGTGGAAGTATTGTAAGACCAAAAATCAGAATAATAACAGAAACGGTTTTTACAACTTCCTGTCCCTAAATAGGCTAGGTTCCCTATTGTAAAACTAGCTGCATCAAAGCGGCCCAATCCAGGGAAAGTAGCTTTTGCAGTCCACGTGTTATTAGCAGGGTTGTACTCATAGAAAGACTTATGAGATGTGGTCCCGTCATATCCTAAGCCAACGTAACCCTTAGAGCCGAAGGCAAAACCTGTGCATGAGTATAATCCAGCCCCAGGGTAATTTGCTTTTTGAGTCCAAATTTTTGTAGCAGGGTTGTATTCCCAAAGTTCGTTTGAATACCCTCCACCAGGAATATGTCCTTAGCCAACATATAACTTGCCATTGACGGTAAACGATATCGAAGTATATCTACCGTATTCAGGGATTGATGGTAGTGACTCCCATTCTAGCTGAGCAAGGGACGATGTAAAGATGAATAGAATTAATAAAGATTGGAATATTTTTTTCATAGTAAGTTCTTAATTAGTCAAATTTAGACCAAAATATGTTGGTGTAACGAATAAAGTTAAAATTTAAAGCTTAAACCACCGTTAAACACAGATTGACTATACCCTAGCTCCAGATAGGCCCCTACAGTCTCTGAGAAGAAGTAGCGTGCTCCGATAGTTGCTTCGACAGCTATAGGTATTGGATTGGATACCGTATTTTGTAAACCATTTAGATCTCCGCCAAGGTCTATTTTGAAATTAGTATTGCCGTAACCTATTCCCAGTCCTACGTATGGATCCAACTGTCTTCCTGTACCGAAGTGGTAGTTCCCTCGTACCATAGCCGCTATAGAATTTACTGTCTGAGTATAGGTGTAGGTACTGTCTCCTGCTGTTGGGTTTCCACCAGCATCATAGTTAGGGCCTTCCACTGGATAGTCTATTTTACTGTTGAGGTATCTAAGAGATATACCGAGGCCAACTTTATCAAATATCGCATACTCGTATTTTAAGTATAGCGGCCCTATACCTCTGAATTCAGCTGTTGGATATATTCGATTGAGGTCGTTAAACACTAATTTACCAAGATTTGGAGCTCCATACCCTACACTGATTACTTGAACACCTTTTTTGAAACAGTTTCGATTGCGACGGATAGTCTCTTCCGTTTCACTGGGTGATTTGTCATCACCTGGCATTGGTTTTTCTGAAGCATTTGCTGGTGTAAAGTTTACGGTAGCAAGGAGTATGATTAGCGTATATATAGCTTTTCTAGTGTCCATCATTTCGTGTCAAAACTAAATAAAATAATTTAAAACCTGAGTCCGGCTATTCTTTTGAACCACAGATTTTCATAAAATTACCATTTCTTACCCAAGATAGGCTTGTCATAGGCTACCACACCTTCATCAATTTCAGTTACAACTCACTGTTTTCTTGCGGTCTAGGTCTATAATTATAAACAAACTCAGGTTTAAAGTGAGCGAAATAGAATATAGAATTAGTGAAACTATTCTTAAGGATGAATGATAGACCTTAATTGTTTGTGAACCTCTCTTTATAAAGTAAATTTGCATTCGAATTAAAAGCGTAATTACATGCCAAAAATAATATACACCAAAACCGACGAAGCTCCAATGTTAGCTACTTTTTCATTTTTGCCAATAGTACAAGCATTTACAAATGCTGCAGGGGTAGAAGTGGAGACGAGAGATATATCACTTGCCGGCCGTGTGTTGAGTCAGTTTCCGGAGTTTTTAGAGCCTGAGCAACGAATAGGTGACCATCTTGCTGAGTTGGGTGAACTTGCTAAAACTCCTGAAGCGAATATTATAAAGCTACCCAATATTTCTGCATCTGTACCACAGCTAAAAGAGACCATAAAAGAACTACAATCGAAAGGGTACAAGATTCCTAACTATCCGGATAATCCTACTACCGCAGAAGAAAAAAATATCGCAGCCAAATATGGAAAGTGCAAAGGAAGTGCTGTAAATCCGGTCCTGAGAGAAGGAAATTCAGACAGAAGAGCTCCGAAAGCAGTAAAAAATTACGCTAAGAAAAATCCACACAGAATGGGTAAGTGGTCTCCAGAAAGTAAGACCAAAGTGAGCACCATGAGTGAAGGAGACTTCTTCCACAATGAAAAATCTATAACGGTAGCTGATGCGACCACATTCACTATAGTACATACAGATACAACTGGTGCCAAGACGGAACTAAGAGCATCAGGGCCATTACTCGCTGGTGAGATCATAGACGCTACGTTTATGAGCAAGAAAGCACTAATGACCTTTTTGGAAAACAGTATAGCCGATACCCAAAAAGAGGGGACATTACTATCTCTTCATATGAAAGCGACTATGATGAAGGTTTCTGACCCTATTATTTTTGGTCATGCAGTGAGAGTATATTTTGATGCGTTGTATGCGAAGCACGGAGACACTTTTACAAAATTGGGTGTTGATCTTAAGAATGGCTTTGGTAACCTGACAAGTAAATTAGATGAGTTAGATGTAGCAAAGAAAGCAGAAATACTCAATGACATAGCTGCCGTAATGGATGCACAACCTGACCTTAGTATGGTCAATAGCGATAGGGGAATTACAAACTTACATGTGCCGAGTGATGTGATTATCGATGCAAGTATGCCAGCTATGATACGTAATGGCGGTAGAGTTTGGGATAAGACAGGAGCGGAAAGAGATACCAATGCAATCATACCTGACAGTAGCTATGCTTCGGTATTTAGTGCTACAATAGATTTCTGCAAAAAGCACGGAGCTTTTGACCCTACCACAATGGGAACGGTACCTAACGTGGGACTAATGGCTCAAAAAGCTGAAGAATATGGAAGTCACGATAAGACGTTTGAACTAGCGTCCGCTGGTACGGTAGAAGTAGTAGATGGCAACGGCAATGTACTACTAAGTAGCGCGGTAGAAGCAGGAGATATCTGGAGAATGTGCCAAGTGAAAGACGCACCAATTCAGGACTGGGTGAAACTAGCGGTGAATAGAGCGAAAGCGACAGGTAGTCCAATCGTGTTTTGGCTAGATGAAGAGAGAGCTCACGATGCTCAGCTTATTACGAAAGTAACTACCTACTTGAAAGATCACGATACTACCGGATGTGAAATACACATCTTGAGCCCTGAAAAGGCCACTCATTTTACGTTAGCTAGGGTGAAAGAGGGTAAAGAGACTATTTCTGTAACGGGTAACGTACTGCGTGATTACCTCACAGACCTATTTCCAATACTCGAACTAGGCACTAGCGCCAAAATGCTAAGTATAGTTCCTTTGATGAACGGAGGAGGCTTGTTCGAAACAGGAGCTGGTGGAAGTGCACCAAAGCATGTGGAGCAATTGGTAGAGCAAAATTACCTGAGATGGGATTCATTGGGAGAGTTCTTAGCGCTTGCAGTGAGTTTAGAGCATCTGAGTGAACGATATGATAATCCTAAGGCAAAGGTTCTAGCAGGTGCATTAGACGCAGCTACAGAGAAGTTCTTAGAGAATGATAAATCACCAGCACGTAAGCTGGGTTCTATAGATAACAGAGGTTCACATTTCTACTTAGCTATGTACTGGGCGGAGGCACTTGCTAATCAAAATGAAGATGCAGACCTCAGAGCTAAATTTGGTCCTATAGCAGAGTTACTAGGAAGCAATGAGACTCGTATCAATGAAGAGTTGATAGCTGTACAGGGTAAGCCTGCACCAATCGGAGGATACTATCTGCCAGACGAGTCTAAGACGAGCCGCGTAATGCGTCCAAGTGAGACCTTGAATGGTATATTGGGTGGGTTGGTAAGAGCGTAATTCAAAACAAAACATACAAAAAAAGGAGCTTCTTAGAAGCTCCTTTTTTTGTGAACATAATTTTAAGTCTTAGCTATGCAATGCTCTGTTATCGGTAGCTGCTAGGGCAGCTTCCTTAGTCACCTCACTGGTAGTAGGATGAGCATGACATACACGTGCTATGTCTTCTGCACTAGCTCTGAATTCCATAGCCACTGCTATTTCCATAATCATATCAGCCACACGAGCACCTATCATATG
>DNHN01000289.1 GCA_003485825.1 Bacteroidota bacterium
GTAAATTTGATGCGTAACTTGTACTTTTTTTGAGTAATATTTGTCTGCTAAAACGTGGATGAATGATTAAACTCCTCTCTAAATACACACTTTTTTTATTACTTACCTGTGCGTCTTTTTGTACTCTTGCTCAAGAGAATAAGGGGAAATTTGTACGAAAAGACGTAGCTAAACTTACGGCTAAGATAACGGCCAATGCTGTTACCGAAAGAGAAAAAGTAACTGCTATTCATAAGTGGATTACTCATAATATAGGTTATGATTTCAAGAAATTTAGTGGGCGAAACTATGACCGCACAGGAACGAAATCTATTCTAAAAAAACGAAAAGCCATATGTTTAGGCTATGCAGACCTGTTTAATGAGATGTGTGCATATGTTGATATAGTCAGCACGATGGTGCCTGGGTACGTGAAAACATTAGAAATGGATGCTTGTGATACTTTTTACTTAGATGAGCATGCTTGGAACGCAGTACGCGTGGATGGAGATTGGTACCTCATAGATAATACATGGGATGCGGGGTATGTAGAATGGTACAAAGCGGATTTTCTTACCAAAGTTTCAAGCGCATTTAAGAGATGGAATAGGCAAGTATATAAGTACGACCCAAAATTTGTGTTTGCACCTCACGAGACGTACTTCTTAAAATCAGGCGAATATTTCAGTACGGATCACCTTGCAAGTATTCCCATGTGGCAAATCCGAAATAACCCTATTAGCATAGAAGACTTCAGAACAGATAGTACTTTCTACTACCTCAAGTATAAAGAAGATGGAGAGCCGGAAAAGGTAGAAGAGGCTGAATTACTAAAATATGTGAGGATGAATGACTTTGAAAAAGTAATGTACCAAGGTCCGCTGATATACCACTTCAATAACTTCAATAAATATGCGTATGCGGGGAGTTATTTCTACAAAGCTCAACTAAGATATCTAAAAGCGAAGGAGGACGAATCTAAAAATATTCGACAGTATCAAACGGCATTAGAAGATGCTCTGACGGCTAGGAGAGCAGCAGAAGAAAATCTTGAGTTACTCGGTCAGGAATTCAGATCTAAAGTAAGAAACAATGCAGCAAAGTCTGTTATACAGGAAGAATATAACGATAGGTATGAAGAAGTGGTAAAAAGAGATGCCAGAAGGTATGCAAGTGCCTCACGTAAGTTAGAGGCTCTAGATAAGAAGAATAAACGAAACCTTGAGATGAAGGAGGAGCGAACGGATAGGATTTTAGAAGAAAAGAACTTTCGCGGTTTGGAGTTTAGGCACAGATACGATGACGTGCAAGATTCTATAGACCTCGATAGCATTACGGAAGAATTAATAGCAAACTTTAGACTGAGTCACGATACATTAGAGGATTTATTTATAGATTGGGACTCTCAGAAAGATATCTTCCTCATTCAGATCATAAACGAAATCGACTACGTAAAAGAAGTAGGTGATCATTTCTCTGCACTCATTGAGTATAGGAGACGAGGATTTGATGATTATGATTATCCGATACAGACGCTCAAGGCGGCATTAAATCCTAAATCAGGTTTCTTATATATAGACAGTACAACTGTAATAGACAGTATAAAAAACTATCATTCGGCTTCTATAGATCGTGTGAAGGCATTTCATAAGGAATATGTCGCGGTCAATAAGTCATTTAAGAAGCTAAAGAAGATGAGTAGCGATCAGAGTGATTTGGATGGAAGGTGGGTAGATGTGACCAATGAATATATAGAGCTCATAAATAGGGCAGGGAAGTGGTATGTGGATTTTGATAAGGACTTAAATGTAACGGCAAGTAGGTATAAGAAGCTAAGTAGCTATTCGGAGGCTGTGCTGGAGCTCATTGAGAAAGAGTTGGAGTATGAGTCTCCGAAAGATGAGATTAAAACCAACTACAAAGGCCTTGTAAAAGCCAATAAACACCTACTTAAAATTATAGGGAAAACGGAACGAGGATGTCAAAAGGAAATTATCAAGCTAGAGAATTAATAAAAGAATAGCTTCTAATTGCTTAATTTGCCACCAATGAAAAAGACACTGAGTATACTGCTGTTTATTATCGCGAATGGAGTTTACGCACAGACTACGATAGAGGACGTAGCAGACTGCCTGAGTAAGCACAAGTACAAAAAAGTTTATCGAAACTTTGATGAAACTATGCGTGAAAGTATCAGTGTGACTAAGTTACAAGAGGTGTGGGAAGGTATAGAAGCTACAGGAGGGAAACTATTGTCCATAGAAGATATCGTTGAAAAACCGCTTGATGGAGGGATAAAACAGTCTGCCATATTAAATTTTGAAGGGACGGCAGTAAGAATGCTCGTTTCGCAAAATGAAGATAAGCAACTTAGTGGACTTTTTATCACACTTTTAGGCTATGCTCCACCTGCGTATGGGGAAGGATTAGCAACAGGAAAACGTAGGATAATGATCAAAAGCGGTGAGTACGCCCTACCGGGAGAACTTATGATACCTGTAAACTGCAATAAGTGTCCAGTAGTAATCCTCGTACATGGCAGCGGACCAAATGATAAAGACGAAACCATTGGAGCCAATAAAGTCTTCTATGACTTAGCTCTTGGGCTCGCTAGTAAAGGAATAGCTACGTTTAGGTACGATAAGCGAAGTAAGATATATCCCGAAGTTATGGCGAATCAATTTGATTTGTACGACGAGACTATAGATGATGCCATAGCCGCATTTAACAGCATAAAACAAGATACTTCCTTGGACTTTGGTAAGTATATAATGCTAGGTCACAGTCTGGGTGCTTATGCTATGCCACTCATCGCAGATAGCTTGGGCAATGACTTGGATGGAGCTGTGCTATTCTCTGCGAATGCGCGTAGACTAGAGGATCTAATAGCCTATCAGATGAAGTACCTGACCGAGTATGATGAGATCATCACAGATGATGAGGAGCAGATTATCATAGAGAATACGGCTCGAGCTCAGAATATACGCGATGGTAATTATACCTCAGAAACTACTGCAGAGAATCTATTAGCTTACTGGCCAGGCACTTTCTGGGATGGGATAAAAGACTATAATCCAGTAAGTACACTAAAGCAAAATACCACTACACCTTTCTTTATTATGCAAGGGGAGAAGGATTATCAGATCACAATGGTAGACTTTGGGATCTGGAGACAAGAAGTAGGAATGATGCCCAATGTCAAGCTACTTAGCTTTCCAGGACTTACGCACCTATTCACACCTACAGATGCAGATAGACCTAGCCCACAAGACTATTTCTTGCCCAATAATGTAGATGAGCAGGTAATATTGGAATTGGCTGACTGGGTGAAGTATGTGGAGTAGTGGAGAGTTTAGTTGAATCAATAGTTTTGCTCTATAAATAAAATGTCGGGATGGGAATAGTATTTTATCAAATATCCAGGTTTTCTGCTTTTCTATATCAAAAGTTGAAATACTCGATGCCTTATAAAATAAGTCCAGTTTTAGTTATAGGTGCTTTTGAAGGGCTTGCAATTTCTTATGGTATTCAGTTTTTAGTCTTAAAATTTTATTGTTTCTACCTAGGCTCTTTGAGCCTTCTATTCATTAATCTAATAGTGGTAGCTCTTAATAGTTATTATTTTAATGGATTAAAAAATGGTCAAAAGATACTTAAGAGGAAACCGTTATTATGGAACAGTCAGATGGCGTCTGTCCTTTTTACTATCTCTTTTTTTTGTGTTTGTATTTTTCT
>DNHN01000186.1 GCA_003485825.1 Bacteroidota bacterium
CAAGGAGCCAAAAATGAAGCATTACAAATACTCGCTGCTGTACTTCTTACTGCAGATGAGGTAGAACTTAAAAACATCCCAGAGATACGGGACATTCTACGCATGATAGAGCTCCTCAAAGGACTAGGAGTAAAGGTAGACCATAAAGGAAAAGGGCACTGGACTTTCAAAGCAGATGAGATTGACCTAGACTTTTTCCACACTGACGAGTTTAAGACTAAGGGAGCCGCAATACGAGGGTCTATAATGATTATAGGACCACTACTGGCTCGATTTGGCATAGGATATATACCGAGTCCAGGAGGAGACAAAATAGGCAGACGTAGGTTAGACACCCACTTCATTGGTTTCGAAAGTCTTGGCGCAGAGTTTATTTACAACAAAGAAACAGGATTCTATAAGGTAAAAGGTAAAAATCTAAAAGGCAGCTATATGCTCCTAGAAGAAGCCTCCGTGACAGGTACTGCCAATATACTTATGGCTGCGGTTATGGCTAAAGGAACTACCACCATTTACAATGCAGCATGTGAGCCATATCTGCAGCAACTAAGCAGAATGATAAACTCCATGGGCGGAAAGATTTCTGGTGTAGGTAGTAATATGCTGACTATTGAAGGAGTTGGTGAACTGGGAGGATGTACGCATACTATACTTCCAGATATGATAGAGATAGGGTCATTTATCAGTCTTGCAGCACTTACTCAGTCTGAGATTACCATCGAAAATTGCAGAGTAGATCAACTGGGAATCATCCCCAAAGTATTTAAGAAGCTTGGAGTACAATTTGTCATCAAAGATGACGATATTATCATTCCAGAAAACCGACACTACGAAATAGACAACTTCATAGACGGGAGTAT
Source organism: Bacteroidota bacterium (assembly GCA_003485825.1). Classification (GTDB taxonomy): domain Bacteria; phylum Bacteroidota; class Bacteroidia; order NS11-12g; family UBA9320; genus UBA9320. The sequence continues at coordinate 861 of DNHN01000186.1, forward strand.
GATGACCGTAGCAGATGCTACCTGGCCAGGACTATCTCCTGATTTACTAAGTGTTATTTTAGTCATGTGCACCCAAGCCAAAGGAAATGTACTCATTCACCAAAAGATGTTTGAGAGTAGACTGTTTTTCGTAGACAGCTTGATAGACATGGGTGCTCAGATCATACTGTGCGATCCGCATAGAGCTACAGTAATGGGCCTAGACAGACGTGTGCCGCTTAAAGCCACCACGATGTCATCTCCGGATATACGGGCAGGAGTATCACTTCTCATAGCAGCTATGAGCGCAGAGGGCACAAGTACTATTCATAACATCGAACAAATTGACCGAGGTTATCAAGACATAGAGACCCGTCTAAATGCAATAGGAGCAAAAATTACACGTTCTTAAGTTATGATGCGATTTAAATTACTTTTAATTACCCTTATGCTGCTGGTAGTTATGGCATTTAAATCGGATCAGCAGGTCATCCATCCGGCGATAGGAGATCCCGCTCCTGATATAGCGCTCAAAAATCCACAAGGCGAAATAATGACACTTAAAAGCCTCAGAGGCAAGGTAGTTTTAGTTCATTTTTGGGCGAGCTGGTGTAGAAGTTGCCGTATAGAAAACCATGCTGTTCGCAGAGCCTATAGCCAGTATAAAGACAGTAGTTTTACTATAGGAGAGGGATTTGAAATCTACAGTGTAAGTTTAGATAGTGACTCTACCGTATGGCGAAAAGCCATAAAAAACGACCGCCTCGATTGGAAACATCACGTCTCTGATCTCAAAAAATGGGATAGCCCAGTAATAGAAAGCTACAATTTCAGATATCTTCCGCACAATGTGCTCATAGACTCCAAAGGAATCATAGTAGCCAAATCCCTATTAGGAGACCAGTTGCAAGCCTATTTATCTTCTCACGTGGCAGAGTAAGTGATGTCATATTGACACAAACCGCTGTGGCAATACTTTTGCACTTTGAGTACACGTATAAGTACATTAAAACGAGATGTCAGAAGAAACGAAAGAGCAAGAGGACAACGTAGATAATACGACCAACGAGACCACGCAAGATACTGAAAAAGAAACAGTTGAAGTACAAGAGCAAACTGCAGAAGAGAAGATAGCAGAGCTCAATGACAAATATTTACGACTGTATTCTGAGTTTGACAACTACAGAAAGCGTACATCTAAGGAGCGCATAGAACTTTTTAAAACAGCCGGACAGGATATTTTGACAGACTTACTTCCTGTCATGGATGATTTTGAGCGAGCGTTGCAAAACATGGATAAAAAAGGAGATGTGAAAACAATCCGAAAAGGAGTAGATCTAGTTTTCAATAAGTTTAAGTCTACTTTGGAAAATAAAGGGCTCAAGCACTTCAAGTCATTTGAGCAACCATTTGATCCAGAAATACACGAGGCTATTACTAAAATTCCTGCGCCGAATAAAAATCTAGTAGGTAAAGTAGTAGACGAAGTGGAGAAGGGATACATGCTCAATGAAAAAGTAATTAGATACGCTAAAGTAGTAGTAGGACAATAATGGCAAAAAGAGATTTTTACGAAATATTAGGAGTCAGTAAAGACGCAACAGAAGCTGAGATAAAAAAAGCGTATCGAAAAAAAGCGATACAATTTCACCCGGATAAAAACCCCGATGACAAATCTGCCGAAGACAAGTTTAAAGAAGCGGCAGAAGCTTACGAAATTCTAAGTAATGCCGAGAAAAAACAACGCTATGACCAATACGGACATGCAGGCGTAGACGGTCAAGGTGGTTTCGGCGGCGGAGGAATGAATATGGATGACATATTCAGCCAATTCGGCGACATCTTCGGTGGCGGAGGAGGAGGCGGAAGTCCCTTCGAGAGTTTCTTTGGAGGCGGAGGCCGAGGAGGAGGAAGATCTAGACAAGCAGTAGGGTCTAATATCCGAATCAAACTAAAACTCAATCTAGAAGACATCACCAGTGGTGTAGAGAAAAAAATAAAGTACAAGAAAAAAGTAGTGGCCAAAGGAGTCACCTTTGATAATTGTGCTACGTGTGGCGGTAGAGGACAAGTGACACGCGTACAAAGTACTTTCTTAGGACAGATGCAGACAGCTAGTCCGTGCCCGACCTGTAGAGGAATGGGTAAGAAAGTGAAAAATGTACCCCCGGGGGCAGATGGCATGGGGCTCATCACTGAAGAAGTGACTACTACCATACAAATACCTGCAGGTGTAGCAGACGGAATGCAGCTCAATGTGCGTGGCAAAGGAAATGAAATGCCAGGCGGGGCAGCAGGAGACTTAATCGTACTAGTAGAAGAAACGAAACACGAAAATTTAGAAAGAGATGGGAATAATATCATCTTTAATCTGCACATAAGTTTCCCTCAAGCAGCTCTAGGCGCAGATGTAGAAGTACCTACAGTAAGCGGGAAAGCACGAATCAAAATAGAACCAGGGACTCCAAGTGGGAAAGTGCTGAGACTCCGTGGTAAAGGAATCCCGGATGTCAACGGATACGCTACCGGGGACCAACTTATTTATGTCAACGTATTTACACCTAAGAAGTTAAACTCAGAGGAAAAAGCGATGATGAAACAGCTATTAGACTCCGAAAACTTCACTCCTGACCCAACTCAAGAGAAAGGTTTTTTTGATAAAATGAAGGATTTCTTTAACTAGGATTCTTTTAACTACCATTCTAAAGTCGTATCCATAATTATGGATACGACTTTTTTTTTGATTCAAAATGTAGCTGATGGATATGAAATGACATCTAACTTAAAAAACCTATTGCCTCTAACGCTAGCTAAAGTGTCAGGATAAATAGAACGGTGCGTATATCCGAGTATGAACAATAAGAACATATTTTTAAAAGCATTTGCTCTAATAGCACTTTTTGCATCTGTGACTGTATTCGCGGCTTCAGCACTTTCTTGGAAAATAGATAAGACACACACAGGGATCAATTTCTCTATCAATCATTTCTTTTCTGCAGTCACAGGTAATTTTACTGACTACAGCGGTACGATTAATTTTGATGAAGCTAACTTAGAAGGGAGTTCGGTGTCATTTACCATTCCGGTAAGTAGTATCAATACACAAGACGCTAAACGAGACAAGCACCTGCAGTCTGGAGACTTCTTTGACGCTAAGACATACCCAAGTATTACCTTCACATCTGATAAATTTCTAAAAGATGATGGAGTGCTAAAAGTCGTAGGTGACCTGACGATACGAGATATCACTAAAAAAGTAGCCTTTCCTATAGAAATTAAAGGACGAATGGACCACCCAATGATGAAAAATACGGAACTCCTTGGTATAGCGATCATTACCAAAATAGACCGTACAAGTTTTGGAGTAGGGACAGGAAGCTGGGCCGCTACATCT